>NZ_QSCK01000003.1:0-64061 GCF_003463035.1 Roseburia sp. OF03-24
AACCACCCTACACAGGGAAACTCATATCACCCACAAACCAGCATTTGTTGGGTAGCTTATCTTCCTGAAAAATGAAGAGTCGAATTTATTTTATCATTCGTCGGATCTGATCAAGCGATATCTCATAGTTGTTGTCTGCAGCAATTTTTTTTAAGTCTTCAAATTCAGCTTTTTCTTTTGTAACACCATATCCACAGCTTTTTTTAACCTGCACGTCACCGTAAAGGGTATGACGGTTTTCAATTTCAGAAGTAAGTTTGGCACGGTCAAACACCTGATAGCGCACGCCGCGCGTTGTGGTGTGCAAAAAGAATAAAGAGGTCATACGTTCCCGGTTCTTTGGCTCACAGATACAGGTCAGAAGAATACCGGGACGATTTTTTTTCATCTGTATCGGTATCGTGTATACATCTAAGGCACCTGCCTGTAAGAGAAGCTCTGTTGTAAATCCGACAGCCTCACCTGTCATATCATCGAGATTGCAGGAGATGGACAGTACAGAATCATCATAAGATGGCGCCGATTGGGAAGGCGCGGAGGATTCACCGAAAAATACACGTACACAGTTGGCGGCAGGAAAATCTTTTGTCCCCATGCCGTAGCCAATCTCGGTTACATTCATAGGCGGCATGGATTCAAACGATGTCACAAAATGCTTTAAAATGGCAGCGCCTGTTGGTGTGCAGAGTTCTCCTGAAATATCTCCACTGTAAAAAGGAATCCCTTTTAAAAGTTCAGCGGTAGCAGGTGCCGGAACCGGGAGTGTGCCGTGGGCACAGTGTACGAATCCACTTCCGACATGAACCGGGGAACAGAAAATAGTTTCCGGGGCAAGCATTGACAGAAGGTATGCACACCCGGTCACATCCACAAGTGCATCTATTGATCCGACTTCATGAAAATGGATCTGATCTAACGTGGAGTGGTGTACCTTTGATTCCGCTTCCCCAATCAGACGGTAGATCGCTGCAACAGAGTCTTTTACCGGTGATGGGAATGGGAGAGTGTGGATCTGATCTAAAATCTGAGTGTAACTGGTGTGTGCGTGATGATGAGGATGTTCATGTGAATGCTGTTGCATATCTTCATTATGAGTGTGTTTATGTAAATGCTGTTGCGTATCTTCATTATGAGCGTGTTCATGAAAATGCTGTTGAGCCCCCTCTTTATGGATATCCGCTTGTCCAAGTATATGCTCAGGGAGTACATCATGTGAATGTTCTTCATTTCCATCTACAGTTACTTTCATATGAGTACCACGGATACCACATTTTACCGCAGGTTCCGCAGAAAGCGTCACGCCATAAGTTGTAAAAGCGTGGTTCATGTCGGATAAAAATTTTTCTTTCTGATCGCAGAGTTCGTAAAGTGCGCCCATTAACATATCACCGGCAGCACCCATATTACATTCGATATAAAGTGATTTCATAGATAATACCTGTCCTTTTTATAAAATTCGTAGATTGATGCGGTTTGCCAGCCTCCAGGTTATGAACACCATTTGAGCGGGCGATTTATTTCATAAACAAACCAGCATTTAAGATGCCTGATGATTGATCATACTGGCAAGGTAACCTGCACCAAAACCGTTGTCGATGTTTACGACGGAAACACCACTCGCGCAGGAATTAAGCATTGATAAAAGTGCAGAGAGTCCGCCAAAACTTGCACCGTAGCCAACGCTTGTCGGAACACCGATGACAGGACAGTCTGTCAGACCACCGATGACACTCGCAAGTGCGCCTTCCATCCCGGCAACTGCAATGACTGCATTTGCTTTTGATAAAAGTTCCATATTTGAGAGCAGACGGTGCAGACCGGCAACACCGACATCATAAAGGCGGATGACATGATTGCCGAGTACTTCGGCGGTCAGTGCGGCTTCCTCTGCGACCGGGATATCACTTGTACCTCCGGTGGCAACAACGATCGTGCCGTCAGCAGAAAAATGCTCCGTGCGGTTTACGATACCGATCTTTGAGAGTTTATCGTAAAAGAGATCAAACCGCTTGGAGAGATATTCGGCAGATTCAGCAGAAAGCCTTGTGATCAGAATATTTTCTTTGCAGTGGAAGAGCAGGCTGTCTATGATGCCTTCCATCTGTTCCTTTGTTTTGGAGGCACCGTAGATCACTTCCGGTGCTCCCTGTCTGACTTCGCGGTGATGATCTACCTTGGCATAACCAAGATCCTCAAAAGGTGCCAGCTTTAGCTGGTCATAAGCATCAGAAGCAGTAAGTTTTCCTGATTCTAATTGTTCTAATATATGTTTGATATGGTCGTTTTCCATAGTATGAGTTCTCCTTCATTACAATCCACTGCCTATTATACTCACATCCTGCTATATTTGCAAAAACAAAATCTTAACGTGCCTGCATTTTATCGGAAATCCGTTACGGTTCACAGTTTACCTGCGAACTGTAACGGAAATTCCTGTTTTTTGGAAGAAATAGATAAAAAACGGAAACTATTTTTAGTAATTTAGTTTCTTGCGAACACGGAACCGGGATGATACAATATGGGAAACGGAAATAATAAAAATAGTTTCCTTGTACAAAAAAGAAACGGAGACTGTGATGGAATTAAGGGAGAGTATTTTAGAGGGAACGCTAAAGGCGTTTAATCAAAAGGGTTTAAAATTTACCATGGATGATCTGGCAGGAATCCTTGGCATGAGTAAGAAAACAATCTATACCGTATTTCGTGATAAGGAATCACTTTTTCTTGCGATGGTAGATTATTTGTTCGATTCGATCAAGGAGAGCGAGAGAAGTGTGATAGAGAATGAGAGCCTTTCCACTCTTGAGAAAATACGTGCGATCTTAGGCGTTCTGCCTGAGAGTTACAGGGAAGTTGATTTCAGACAGCTTTATCTGCTGCGGGAAAAGTACCCGAATATTTACAAACATGTGGAAGAACGGTTAGAGACAGGATGGGAGACCACTATTTCTCTGTTAGAACAGGGAATGAAAGAGGGTGTGATCAGACCGGTGCAGATTCCGATTGTAAAAATGATGTTAGAAGCAGCATTAGAGCAGTTTTTCCAGAGAGATATTCTGATTTCGAATGGAATTTCCTATCAGGATGGTCTTGATGAAGTAGTTACCATTTTAGTGCAGGGAATTGTTGCAGATGGAAAAATGTGATCAAAGGAAGTGAAAGGGACGATGGAAAAACGCATTTACTGGAATGATGGATGGAAATTTCATGAATCCTATGAAAAGCAGATGAGAGAGAATGTATATCCGGATGATGGATGGGAGAGTGTGAGACTGCCGCATACCTGCAGGGAGACACCATTTCATTATTTTGATGAGAGCAGTTATCAGATGCAGTGCTGTTACAGAAAACACTTCTTCGCACCGGAGGAATGGAAAGATCAGACTGTGATCGTAACGTTTGAAGGAATCGCACATGAGAGTGAGGTGTTTTTAAATGGAGAAAAGATCGGAGAACACCACTGCGGCTACACGGCATTTTCTATCGAACTCAGTGATAAGTTACGGATCGGGGAAGAAAATGTGCTTGCGGTTCGCGTAGATAGCAGAGAAAACCTGAATATTCCACCATTCGGATATGTGATCGATTATATGACTTATGGTGGAATTTACCGTGAAGTTTATGTGGATCTTAAAAATGAAAATTATTTAGCAGATATTTTTCTACACAGCGATATCGAAAAAAGTAAAATACAAAAAAACGGAGGGCAGATAGCAGATACTAAGCTGATCTCTGAAATAAATGTTTTTAGCAGCGGAAAAACCAACCGTCTGAAAGATCTGTTTATCCGGCAGAGCATCAGAGAGCACGGCACGGAAAACTACAGACTGCTTGGCGAGAACCCGGCAGCAGCAAAGACGCAGCTTTCCTTTCCGATATCGGACATAAAACTCTGGGATCTGGAAACACCGGTACTCTATGAAGTGAAAACAGAACTTTTGCAAAATGGAAATATTCTGGATGAGAACGTTACGCTGTTTGGATTCAGAACAGCGGTATTTTTAAAGGATGGTTTTTATTTAAACGGCAGGAAAGTAAAGCTGCGTGGTCTGAACCGCCATCAGAGCTATCCGTATGTCGGTTATGCAATGCCGGAATCCATGCAGAAGCTGGATGCAGATATATTAAAAAATGAACTGGGAGTCAATGCAGTAAGAACCTCCCATTATACGCAGAGTCAGTATTTTATGGAGAGGTGTGATGAGATCGGACTTCTTGTATTTACTGAAATACCGGGCTGGCAGCATATTGGGGATGAAAATTGGAAAAAACAGGCGGTAGAAAATGTAAAAGATATGGTGCTGCAGTACCGTAATCATCCGTCTGTGATACTGTGGGGTGTGCGGATCAATGAATCAGGTGATGATGATGCGTTTTACCGGGAGACAAACCGCATGGCACATGAACTGGATCAGACAAGACAAACCGGGGGTGTACGGGCACATAAAAAGAGCAGTTTGTTGGAGGATGTTTACACATACAATGATTTCAGCCACAACGGAACAAACCACGGATGCGAGAAGAAAAGTGCTGTTACGTCTGACAATGACAAACCGTATCTTATCAGCGAATATAACGGACATATGTATCCGACGAAAAGCTATGACTGGGAAGAACACCGTGTGTGGCATGCAATGCGCCATGCAAGTGTGCTGGATGCGGTTGCCAGGGAGGCGGATATCGCAGGAAGTTTTGGATGGTGTATGTTTGATTATAATACACATAAAGATTTTGGCAGTGGCGACCGTATCTGTTATCACGGTGTGATGGATATGTTCCGCAATCCGAAGCTGGCAGCGGCTGTCTATGCATGTCAGCAGGATAAGGAGCCTGTGCTGGAACTTAGTTCTTCCATGGATATCGGGGAACATCCTGGATGCAACCGGGGAACAATCTGGATCTTTACAAATGCAGACAGCGTGAGGATGTATAAAAATGACCGTTTTATAAAAGAGTATGACACATCCGGTTCACCATATAAAAATCTCTTGCATGGTCCGATCGTGTTGGATGATTTTATCGGGGATGCCATCGCAGAAGGGGAGCAGTTTAAACCTGCACAGGAAAGGGAAGTAAAGTATATCCTGAATGCGGCAGCACGGTATGGGCTTTCTGATCTGCCGAAAAGAGTATACCTTGCGGCACTGAAACTGATACTCATTTATCATATGAAACCGACCGATGCGGTGGCTTTATATAGCCGTTATATCGGCGACTGGGGAGGTACTTCGACGAGCTACCGGTTTGAGGCGCTAAAGGATGGAAAAGTGGTAAAAACGGTGAGAAAAGAACCGGTCACATCCATGCATTTATATGCAAAAGCGGATCATCAGAGCCTGTTTGAAGAACATACTTATGATGCCGCAGAAATCCGTATCCGTGCACTGGATCAGAATAATAATATCGTTAACTTTTATCAAGAGCCGGTTGTGTTATCCGCAGAGGGACCAATCGCAATTATCGGTCCGAAGATCATTTCCTTGCAGGGAGGCATGGGCGGTGCTTATATCAAGACGACAGGAGAAGAGGGCGTTGGTATTTTGAGGGTCAAAGCGGCTCAGATGGATGAACAGACTATTAAATTTGAAATCAAAAAAGGCAGATGACTGCCGGATATAAAAAATAACGACACAGTATGAAAAGAAAGGATAGATCGTACCATGACAGAACGATCAAAACAGATTTTTGGAAACAACATTGCACCGGGAGCTTATAAAAAAGCAGTCCGGTCAAAACAGAAATTTATTCGTAAATTCGGAGATGACAGCACAAAAATTTATCCGACCTCGATTCAGGCAAATCCGTATATCGGACCGGAGCTCGGTGTTTCAGATATCCGTGTAGGCGAAGAAGGCACAGCGGATTTTAATACGGAAAAAGGAATCATTGTCGGAAACATCCGTATGGGATTTGGTCATTACCGCATTTCCATGGCGATCGCTTCCGCAGCGCATGCGCTTGGGTATGAGCCATACTGGATGGATTTAAATTCTTATGGTCAGACAACCTGCACAAAGGTGATCAGTGCGCAGAATGATCTTTATTCCATGGGTTCCCGTTTGTCCCAGAAGAGCAGACTTTTTAACCGTCTGGTATGGGAGCCGATGAACTATGAGGGATTCCGTAAACTGACTTATAATGCCGCTGACCAGAAAAATGCGGAACTGATGGCTCCGGTGTATGCAAATATCCCAAAAGATATCCCGGTTGTCGCAACGCATGTATGGCCGGCACAGGCAGCACTTCACGCCGGAATGAAATATGTGGTCAATGCAATTCCTGACAACTGGCAGATGGCACTTCATCTGGCAGAAGGCAGTATCCACACAGTGCAGACACATTATGCATATCAGGGATACCGTATTTTAAACGGCATGCAGGAAAATGATGTGTTAAGTCCGATGCCGGAAGATGCACTTTTTTACACGGGACATTACATCGACCATGAGCTTGTAAGCAATATTGAAACAGACTGTGCTGCAAGAAAAAAGAGAAAAGAAGAAGGAAAGCCGATGCGTTTCCTTTTAACCATCGGCGGTGCAGGTGCACAGAAAGAGATTTTTGCAGAAATCATCCGTTATTTACTGCCACAGATCAAGGAAAAGAAAGCAGCACTTTATGTAAATGTCGGTGATTACCGCAATGTATGGGAAGAACTTTTAAAAGAGATCCCGGAGATGAAACATTATGCGAAGGAACATTTCAATGACTGGGAAGATACGAAAAAGTTTGCAGAGGATGCACTTACGGATGATGTTATTGGAATCCACGGTTTCTGGCATGAAAATATTTTTGAGGCAGTGTACTGCACGAATCTTCTGATGCGAAGCTGTGATGTGCTTGTCACAAAGCCAAGCGAACTTTCATTTTATCCGGTACCAAAACTTTTTATCAAACGTGTTGGCGGTCATGAACAGTGGGGTGCTATCCATTCAGCAGAGATCGGGGATGGCACATTAGAGTGCAGGGATATTCCACACACACTTCAGATGATGAAGCTGTTTTTAGAGGAAAAAACAATGTTCTGTGATATGTGTGACAACATTGTAAAAAATAAAGAAGCCGGAATCTATGACGGGGCGTATAAGGTCGTGGAACTTGCATTTTCGATGAAGCAGAAAAAATTTTAGGAAGGAAAAAAATCCTCTGCTCGCCAGAGGACTCGCATTTTCCTTCGGAAAACAAGGGAGGAAAATCCTCTGCTCGCCAGAGGGCTCGCATTTTTCTCCGAAAAACAAGGAGGATTTATGAAATTAACAGGAAAAGAGAAAGTCTCATACGGACTTGGGGCAGTCGGAAAAGATATGGTTTATATGTTTTCGGCAAGTTATGTTTTATATTATTATCAGGATGTTTTAGGGGTCAGTGCGATCGCGATGGGAATCATTCTTATGGCGGCACGTGTGTTTGATGCCTTTAACGATCCGATTATGGGTGTGGTGGTTGCTAAAACGCGTACAAAATGGGGGAAATTCCGTCCGTGGCTGTTTGTCGGAACACTGACAAATGCAGTGATCTTATATCTGATGTTTTCTGCTCCGCCAAAATTTGATGGAAACGGATTAGTGGCATATGCAGCAGTGACCTATATTTTATGGGGCGTCACATATACCATGATGGACATTCCGTACTGGTCTATGATCCCGGCTTTCACGGAGGGCGGAAAAGAGAGAGAAGGACTTTCCACACTTGCGCGTTCCTGTGCCGGAGTTGGTTCTGCGATCGTGACGATCATTACGATGAAGTGTGTCTATGTCTTAGGACAGGGAAATGAGCGAGTCGGTTTCAAATGGTTTGCACTTGTGCTTGCAGTTTTATTTTTCCTGCTTATCCTGATCACATGCTTAAATATCAAGGAAAAGTCTACTGTGGATGTGGAAGCACCATCGGTTGGTCAGATGTTCCGTTCCCTGCTGCAGAATGATCAGGCAATGACCGTTGTTGTAACGATCGTTCTGATCAACTGTTCGATTTACATTACATCAAATCTTGTTATTTATTTCTTCAAGTATGATTTTGGCGGTGACGGCTGGTACAACGCTTATACATTATTTAATACATTTGGCGGGGCAATGCAGATTCTTGCAATGATGCTGTTTTTCCCGTTACTGCGTAAATTTTTGGGAACGATCCAGGTATTTTATGCAAGTTTTGTGATGGCGATTTTAGGATATGCGGTTCTTCTGATTTTAATGTTTGTCAATATGTCAAACCTGTACTTGCTTTTCCTGCCGGCATTTTTTATCTTTTCCGCAAACGGAATGTTATCTGTACTTACAACAGTATTTCTTGCCAATACGGTCGACTATGGTGAGTGGAAGAATCAAAGAAGAGATGAGAGCGTGATCTTTTCCATGCAGACATTTGTTGTAAAACTTGCTTCCGGTGTGGCTGCTCTTGTTGCATCCATCTGCCTGACTGTCTGCAATTTAAGTCAGAATACGGAAGGGGCGGCAGTTGCAGCGGCAGGAAGCTCTGTGGCAGGGCTGCGTCTGACGATGACAGTATTCCCGATCGCAGGTTTACTTGTTGCAGTATTTTATTTTCATAAGAAATATATTTTAAGTGAGCAGAAAGTAGAAGAAATCGCAAAAGAGATCAAGGAGAGGAAAAAAGCATGATCAAAGTTGACAATCAGTTATTTTCCCTGCATACAAGGCACACTTCCTATTTGTTCCGCGTGATGGAAACCGGACATTTAGAGCATTTATATTATGGAAGAAAAATACATTCTGCAATAGATGGACTGACAGAGCAGCATGCATTTGCTCCGGGCAATACCAATATTTATGACAGCAGGCATCCTGAGTTTTCCTTAGAGGATGTCTGTCTGGAGATGTCTTCTTTCGGGAAAGGTGATATCAGGGAACCGTTTGTGGAACTTACGCTTTCAGATGGAAGCATGACATCTGATTTCCTGTTTGAAAAATTTGAGCAGGGAACCGGAAAGGATGAATTTGAGACGCTCCCGGGATCGTATGATGAAACGGGCGAAGTGGAGTGGCTTTGTGTAACACTGCGTGATAAAAACAGCGGCGCTGTATTAGAACTTCATTATTATGTTTATGAGGACTGCGATGTGATCACAAGATGTGCTAAACTGATCAATGAGAGTGAAGATACAGTAAAGTTAAACCGTCTCATGAGTTTACAGCTTGATTTAGAGCCTGCCGACTATATATTTACATCATTTCATGGAGCATGGGCACGTGAGATGGGGCATACAGATGTAAAACTGGTGCCGGGAAAATATGTAAATTCTTCTTATACGGGAACATCGTCAAGCCGTGCGAATCCATTTGTGATGCTTGGAACGGAACATACCACAGAGAACGAGGGAGAATGTTTTGGATTTAACCTGATCTACAGTGGCAACCACTATGAGGCTGCTGAGGTAGGAAGTTTTGGAAAAGTAAGAATTGTATCCGGAATCAATCCGCAGTCTTTCTGCTTTACGCTTGAAGCAGGGGAAAGCTTCGAAGCACCGGAGGCAGTGATGACCTATGCATGGAAAGGCTATAATGTCATGAGCCAGAATATGCACCGGTTCGTGCGGGAGCACATTGTAAGAGGTGTCTGGAAGAAAAAAGAGCGTCCGGTACTCTTAAACAGCTGGGAGGCTGCCTATTTTGACATCAATGAAAGAAAACTGCTCTCACTTGCAAAAGCAGGAAAAGAAGCAGGCATTGAGCTGTTTGTCATGGATGACGGCTGGTTTGCAAAACGTGATGATGATACAAAGTCGCTTGGTGACTGGCAGGCAAATTCTAAAAAGCTGCCGGGTGGTTTGAAAGGGATCGCGGATAAGATAAAGGCACTGGGCATGGATTTTGGTATCTGGGTGGAACCGGAGATGGTCAATACAGACAGTGATCTTTACCGCAGTCATCCGGACTGGGTGATTGAAATTCCGGGAAAGGCACATTCGGAAGGAAGAAATCAGAGAATACTTGATCTGACCAAAAAAGAAGTGCAGGATCATATCATTGAAGAGATGAGCCGTGTTTTTTCCTCCGCAGACATTTCCTATGTAAAATGGGATATGAACCGCACATTTTCAGACTATTTTTCCCAGAGTATCAGTCCGGAGAGGCAAGGAGAGACAGCTCACCGCTATGTGATGGGGCTTTACCGCTGTATGAAAGAACTGACGGCAAGATTTCCTGATATTTTATTTGAGGGCTGTGCAGCAGGCGGTAACCGCTTTGATCTCGGTATCTTATGTTATTTTCCACAGATCTGGGCAAGTGATGATACGGATGCACTCTGCCGTGCCGAGATTCAGACTGGTTACAGTTACGGTTACCCAATGTCGGTAGTCAGCGCACATGTCTCAGGCTGCCCGAACCATCAGACACTGCGCACAACGCCGCTTGAGACAAGATTTGCAGTGGCTGCATTCGGTGTGCTTGGATATGAGTGTAATTTCTGCGATCTGAAAAAAGAAGACTTAGAAGCTGTTAAAGCGCAGATAACTCTCTATAAAAAATGGCGCAGCGTACTGCAGCAGGGAACTTTTTACCGTGGCAGAAGTTTTACGGGAAATGGCAGTGCAGATACATTTGGAAAAAACAGCGTGCTATGGAATGATGACGGCAATGTGACGGAATGGACATGCGTTTCATCAGATCAGTCAAAGGCAGCCGGTTTTGTCATGCAGAAACTTGTCGTGCCAAACACGCAGTATGGATATTATAAACCACAGGGACTCTGCGAAGAAAAAGAGTATCATTTTTACAACCGTCCCCTGAAATATAATGTCAAAGATTTTGGAGATCTGGTCAATACCGTTTCACCGGTTCATATCAGACAGGATTCCATAGCACACAATCTGGTTGCAAAGTTTGTGAAAATGGATGGAGAGACAGAGAATATCACAGCATACGGAGATACCCTGATGTATGGAGGTGTGAAGCTGAAACCGGCATTTTCCGGCAATGGATATAATGAAAATGTGAGGTATTTTCAGGATTTCGGGGCACGGATGTATTTTATGGAAGAGGCTTTTGAAGAGAATCTGGAAGAGTAGCAGAGTTTTAAAAGGACAGCGGATCAGAATGTGAGTTCTGCAATTCATACGGCGATCGTTGTAGCGGTCACGAGCGGGCTTTTTGTTATGATCTTCGGTCAGTTTATTGCAAAACCGGTGTTACTTCGGATGGGAACCATGGAAGATGTGATCGAACTGGCAGTGCTTTATCTGCGGATCTATCTGCTTGGCATGTCGTTTATCATGCTCTATGATTTTGGTTCGTCGATCTTAAGGAGTATCGGGGACAGTGAGCACCCGCTTTACAGCCTGATCGCTGCGGTATGTAAGAGAGTGCACGAATTCTGGGTGCTGATGATCATTTACCCGATTTCGTGGGTTGTGACGGGAATTGCGATGATGATCGCGTATACGTTGCTGCGGAGAAAGATTTTGGCAAAAAGTAGTGTAAATCAGCTTGAATAAAAAAATGTAAGGGGAAAAAATGTCTTATATCATATCCTACGTCGGAGCCGGCGGAAAGACCAGCAGCATTTATCAGGATGCTGCAGCGTTTGTAAACGAGGGGAAAAAAGTCATGATCACAACTACAACGCATATGTATGTGCCAAAAGACCGGGTGTTCATTGATGGCAGGGAGAAAAGTTGTGAGAAGCTGCGAGAGGAAGTAGCTGGGATTTTGAAAAAAAACGGGCTCTGTGTGTGTGGCACAATTTTAAGTGATAATAAAAAAACAGAGATTTATGCGGTTGGAAAATGTGCCGGGAACGATGCTGTTGAAGAACAGCAGAAGATGGAACTGGAGAAGTTTAAAACTTTAAGCGTTAAACAGCTTACAGCAGTATGCAAAGAGGCAGATGTTGTCCTGATCGAGGCAGACGGCGCTGCACATAAGGCGGCAAAAGCGCCGGAAGCATGGGAGCCGGCGGTGTATGCACAGAGCAATAAAGTTGTGATCGTCATGGGACTTCACGCAGTCGGAGAAAGTGTGGATGAAGTGTGCCACAGACCAGAGTGCGTAAAGGAAGCATTAAACTGCGACGGAGCGCATCTTTTGACGCGTACGGATTTGGATGTACTGATGGCTGTCTATGAAAAAAAGATCGGACAGCAGTTTCCGGGGATGGAGACGGAGCGGAGATATTTTATAAAAAGTTCTTGACACTACCGCTTTACCATGCTAAAATCAAAACAATAAAAAAAACAAAGAAACAAAGAAACGTTAAATCGTTGAGCAAAGAGAGTACTTCATAGGATATCTCACAGAGAGTCCGTGGCTGGTGGAAACGGACAGATGAATATGAAAGGAATGGGTTTGCGAGAGCAAAGCGAACAGCGTACCAGATGGTATGGTCAGTAGCGGATGCCGTGTCCTCACGTTACAGAGGTAAGATATCGGACAGTAAAGAAAGATGGCTGTTTGTGTGTCGGATGAGGTCAGACATGATTGGTGGCGGATATTTCCAGTTTCTGGAAATATCCGTTTTTTCATTCATAGGAAATTACGTCCTATGAATGAAAAAGCCCTCCGGGTGGGACGCGCACCTTGCGGAGATGAAGTTTGCTGTAAACAGCACCGCTCGGGCGCGAAAGAGTCGCAAGCGACTCTTTGTCCTACATGGAATCATGAGGTCTGGCGAAACAGGGTGGCACCGCGTGAAAACGCCCCTGACTGGAAAAAAATTCCGGTCAGGGGCGTTTTTTAACAATAAAATTCGCCCAGAGTGTGAACTTTATTGTTTTGATAACATGGTTTTGCAACAGGTGATTCGAGAATGGAGATTGGGATGAAAAGAATTTACAGAGTTTACAAAAAGACAGTCAGTATTGTAAATGAGACAGCAAACGGGATGTACCGGAATCTGGTGGGAAAGAAAAAAGGATTTTTGTTAGAGAGTTATGACAAGAATTATGACCGCTATACATTTTTCGGCGTAGAACCGGAAGAGATCATTTCCTCGAAGGGACAGTCACTGGTGATTACAAAAAAAGATGGTACCGAGGATGTCAGGGAGGGAAATCCGCTTACATTATTAAAAGAATATTATAACGAATTTGAAATCCGGAAGGATAATGAGGAACTGAATTTTTCGGGAGGTCTTGTGGGAAGTGTCGGTTATGACTTCGTGAGATACAGTGAGGTACTGCCGGAAGAAAACCCAGATGAGATCGGGATTGAGACGGTTCAGCTTATGCTGATGAAAGAATTCATTGTGGTTGATCATGTGGCAGAAACACTGACCGCGGTGATCTTAGAATCCGATGATGAGACAGGAAAAGAAACGGCAGCGAAAAAAGCAGCAGAATTGATCAAAACTGCCATGCAGGAACAGAAAGAATCAGAAGTAAGACTGATTCCGGATGGAGTGATCACGAAAAAGTCAGATACTTTAGAGGAATACAGTGAAAAGGTAAATAAGATCAAACAGTATATCCGTGATGGACATATTTTCCAGACCGTGTTATCACAGCGCTGGACGATCGAGACGGGACAGGATGGATTTGATCTGTACTGCGAACTCCGTGAGCTAAACCCATCTCCATATCTTTATTATTTTAATTTTGGAGATTTTGAAGTGATTGGAAGTTCCCCGGAGATGCTGGTCAAACAACAGGGAAATAGGGTATTTACCTGCCCGATCGCCGGAACAAGACCAAGGGGAAAGACAAAGGAAGAAGATGACAGACTGCACAGGGAATTGCTTGCCGATGAAAAAGAACGTGCCGAACATGTCATGTTAGTTGATCTGGCCCGCAATGATATGGGACGCATCTCAGAGTTTGGTACGGTAAAAGTTACAGACTTTATGAGCGTAAAAAATTATTCACATGTCATGCATATCGTCTCGATGGTCGAGGGACGCAAGAAAGGCAGTTTTCACCCGTTTGATCTGCTGGCATCCTTCCTCCCGGCAGGAACTTTGAGCGGAGCACCAAAGATCAGGGCGATGGAGATTATCGAAGAACTAGAGAGTGTGAGAAGAGGCCTTTACGGTGGTGCAACCGGATATGTGGATTTTTCCGGCGATATGGATTTCTGTATCACGATCCGTACGATGATCAAAAAAGGAAAAAATGTTTATTTACAGGCAGGAGCCGGAATCGTTGCAGATTCTGTTCCGGAAAATGAATACAAAGAATGTTGTAACAAGGTCATGGCTCTGGCAAAAACCCTTGTGGAGGAGGAAAACTTATGATATTGCTGATCGATAACTACGATTCATTTACGTTTAATCTGTATCAATATATTGGAACTTTCACGCAGGATATCAAAGTTGTCCGTAATGATAAAATTACGATCGATGAGATAAAAGAGATGCATCCGGAAAAGATCGTTCTCTCACCAGGACCGAAAAGTCCGAAGGAGGCAGGAATCTGTATGGATGTGGTAAAAGAATTTTATAAAGAGATCCCAATTCTCGGTATCTGTCTCGGACATCAGTGTATCGGCGAGGCATTTGGAGGAACCGTGACATACGCAAAAGCATTGTTCCATGGAAAGCAGTCGGAGATCACACATACCGGAACCGGAATCTTTGCAGGAATTA
Source organism: Roseburia sp. OF03-24 (assembly GCF_003463035.1). Taxonomy (NCBI): domain Bacteria; kingdom Bacillati; phylum Bacillota; class Clostridia; order Lachnospirales; family Lachnospiraceae; genus Roseburia; species Roseburia sp. OF03-24. The sequence continues at coordinate 14,539 of NZ_QSCK01000003.1, forward strand.
CATCGCCGGTTAAAGTGGCAAGATATCACTCCTTAGCAGTGCAGATGGATGATCTGCCGGAGTGTCTTACGGTTACGGCGCAGACAAAAGATGGCGAGATCGTGGCAATGCAGCATAAAGAATATCCGGTGATCGGTTTACAGTTCCATCCGGAATCGATTTATACGGAACATGGAAAACGAATGGTGGAAAATTTCATCAATGGAATCAGTTAAGAGGAGGAAGTCATGATACTGGATGTCATCGTAGAGGATAAAAAGAAACGTCTGCCGGAGCACAAAAAGAATATCAGTGAGATAAAAATGCGTGAGCTGGCAGAAATATATGAAGGGAAAAAACACAGTTTCCATGATGCGTTAAGTAAGAGCGGGATCTCCATTATCGGAGAATTTAAAAACGCATCTCCAAGTCTTGGTAAAATAAAAAGTAAGATAAATTTACTGGACCGGATTGATGAATACAATGAATCAGTGGATGCGATTTCCTGTCTGACAGAGGAAGATCATTTTGATGGAAACGTGGATTATCTGAAAAAAATTAGAACGATCACGGAGCTTCCGATTTTAAGAAAAGATTTTATGATCGATCCTTATCAGTTTTATGAGGCAAAGGCAATCGGTGCGGATGCGGTGCTTTTGATCGCAGCGATTCTGGATGATGCACAGATGAAAGATTTTTATCAGCTTTCGAAAGAACTGGAACTGGATGCACTGGTAGAAGTGCATGATGAGGCGGAACTGGAGCGGGCGCTGAAGATGGATGCGGATATCATTGGTGTCAACAACCGGAATTTAAAAGATTTTACGATCAGCCTTGACACGACAGTGCGGCTTTCAAAGCTGGTACCAGAGGATAAAGTGTTAGTGGCAGAGAGCGGCATCTTAGAGGATGCGGATGTAGAGCTTTTAAAGGAGTGTGGTGTGGATGCATTTCTGATCGGCAGGGCGCTGATGGAGGCAGAGCATCCAAAGGAGGTTGCAAAGCGCTGGAAGGCATGAACAATATCCTTGCTGGAAGATACAAATCTGAAGTGGTTTTGAAATGGAGATTAAAATAAGCTGCATTTTAGAAAAGAGGGGGTGCGTGATGCCGGAACAAAAAAGTGTGCAGATTAAGATCTGTGGGATCACAGGAAAAGAAGAAATTAGATGGCTGAATGAGGAAGATGTTTCTTATGCCGGATTTGTCCTGTATGAGAAAAGCAGCCGGTATGTTCCGATTCGTAAAGTAAGTGAGCTGTTTGAGGAATTAAATGAAAATATAAAAAAAGTTGCCGTCACGGTAAGTCCGGATGTAAAGCTGGTAGAACAGATCATGGATGCAGGATTTGATATCTTGCAGGTACATGGAAGTCTGACAGAAGAAGTCCTTACAGCGGCAGAAATTCCAGTCTGGCAGGCAGTCAATATGACGGATGAAGGTATATTTGAAAAAATTGCACGGGAATATACGAATCTGTCTTTGAATAGAAAAAGTCCTTTCACGCAGGAAAAAAAACTGATGGGGAAAGAAAAGATTACAGCGCTTCTTATGGATGCAAAAGAATTTGGAAGCGGAAAAACGTTTGGATGGGATGCCTTTTTGCAGGGAGAAGGAGAAGAAAAATTCAGATATTTCCGGCAGATACTTAAGGCATGGAATATCCAGTTTGTACTTGCGGGAGGACTGAACCCGGATAATGTCAGCCGTGGAATCCATATTTTTGCACCGGATATCGTGGATGTAAGTTCTGGTGTGGAAAAAGAACCTGGGACAGGAAACGGTAAGGATAAAGAAAAAATACAGAAATTTGTACAAAAGGTGCAAAGTGTTATATAAAGCAGATCAATCTAAGAAAGGAAATAAAACTATGAACCAGAAAGCATATTATGGAGAATTTGGAGGACAGTATGTAGCAGAGTCTCTGATGAATACATTAGAGGAATTAGACAAAGCATTTGAGGAGGCAATCCATGATCCAGAGTTTATGAAACAGTATTACTATTATTTAAAACAGTATGTGGGACGCGAGACACCTCTTTATTTTGCAGAACGTCTCAGTGAAAAATATGGCACAAAGATCTATTTAAAACGTGAAGATTTAAACCACACCGGGGCACATAAGATCAACAATGTCATCGGACAGATATTACTTGCAAAACGAATGGGAAAAAAGAAGGTAATTGCAGAGACCGGTGCAGGACAGCATGGTGTGGCAACAGCGACAGGTGCAGCTTTGTTTGATATGGAATGTACGGTTTATATGGGTGAGGAAGACATTAAGCGTCAGGCATTAAATGTTATGAGAATGGAAATGTTAGGCGCAAAGGTCGTCAGCGTCCGTTCCGGCAGCAATACATTAAAGGATGCCACCAATGAGGCAATCCGTACCTGGGCAAAGACAGCCGAAGATACATTTTATATCATCGGTTCTGCGGTAGGTCCATATCCATATCCGAAGATGGTCAAGGAATTTCAGAGCGTGATCAGTAAAGAGGCGAAAAAACAGTTCCTGGAAGTAGAACATAAACTGCCGGATGCTGTGATGGCATGTGTGGGAGGCGGTTCTAACTCCATCGGAATGTTTGCAGATTTTATTGAGGAGCCATCGGTAAAGCTGATCGGTGTCGAAGCAGCCGGAAAAGGAATCGAGACAGGGGAGCACGCTTCTGCAATGGCACTTGGTGAGCCGGGAGTTTTACACGGAATGCGTTCTTATCTCCTGCAGGATGAAGATGGAAATGTAAAACTGGCACATTCCATCTCCGCAGGACTTGATTATCCGGGTGTCGGACCGGAACACGCTTATCTCAGGGACACAGGAAGGGCAGAATATGTATCTGTAACCGATACAGAGGCAATGGATGCGTTAATGGAACTCTGTAAATTAGAGGGTATCATTCCTGCGATCGAGAGTGCGCATGCCGTAGCTTATGCATGTAAATATGCGAAAGAGCTTACCGAAAAACTGGGAGCAGAGGAAGCAAAGAATAAGACAATGATCATCTGTCTGTCAGGACGTGGAGATAAAGATGTCAATACGATCGCTGATTATCTTGCTGGAAAAGGCTACCTGAACTGATATAAAAATAGTAAATAATAGAATGTACGATTCGCAGACATTCTATTGTCATGGATCAGAGCGGAAATATAGAAACATGGTTTCAGAAAAGAAAGGAAAATAGCAGATATGAATCGTATTGAAGCAAAAATGAAAGCCTTACAGGAAAAAGGAGAAAAGGCATTTATTACCTATATCACAGCGGGACTTCCGGATCTGGAGGGCACAAAGAAACTTTTAAAAGCGCAGGAGAAGGCAGGACTTGATGTGGTGGAACTCGGAATCCCATTTTCCGATCCTGTGGCAGACGGCCCGGTTATCCAGGATGCGTCCTATAAAGCAATCTGTAACGGTATTAATCTGAAAAAGGTATTTGTGACGGTAGAAGAGTTAAGAAAAGAAGGCTCTGAACTTCCAATCGTTTTTATGATGTATTACAACACGGTACTGCATTACGGAGTAGAGGCGTTTGTAAAAAAATGTAATGAGGTTGGTGTAGATGGACTGATCATCCCGGATCTTCCTTTCGAGGAGCAGGAAGAAATAAACCAATATTTAAAACAGGATGATACGACGATATTAATTCAGCTTGTTTCACCTGTTTCAGGCGATCGTATTCCAAAGATATTAGACGGTGCAAAAGGATTTGTATACTGTGTGTCATCCATGGGAGTGACAGGTCAGGGAGCAGACTTTCATAAGGAGGTTTTAAGTTATCTTAAGAGAGTTAAGGAGGCATCAAAGATCCCGGTTATGATGGGATTTGGCATCCGTACGGCAGAGGATGTGAAGCCGATGAAGGATACGATCGATGGTGCGATCGTCGGAAGCCATTTTATCCGTCTGATGGAGGAAAATGATTACAGCACAAAAGTGGCAGCAGAATATTGCAGCACATTTAAGAAAGAATTAAATCAGCTTTAAAGAATAAAAAAATAAGAAGCATAAATGAAGGATGTACAAAGAATAGTGTCAAAACGAATTTGTCATGTCTGAAAAACAGGCAGAAATGGAGGATCATCATGAAAGAATACATAGCAAAAGTTGTAGATGGAAAAGATTTAACTGAAGAAGAAGCAAAAAAAGCAATGGAGATCATGCTCAGTGGAGAGGCGACACAGGCACAGATCGCAGCATTTTTAACAGCGTTGCGTATGAAAGGGGAAACATTAGAGGAACTGATCGGTCTTGCATCGGTATTGCGGGATAAAGCCGAGACGATCACACCAAAGGCAGAAAACTATGTGGATCTGGTCGGAACAGGTGGAGACTGTACCTATACATTTAATATTTCAACAACATCTGCCTTCGTTGTTGCAGCGGCAGGACTTCCGGTCGCAAAGCATGGAAACCGTTCGATTTCCTCGAAATCCGGTGCCGGGGATGTGCTTGAGGCACTTGGAGTCAATATCATGGCAGAACCTGCACTGGTTCAGAAATGTGTTGATGAAGTTGGCATCGGTTTCATGTTTGCCCAGCTTTTCAATAAATCCATGAAGTATGTCGGTCAGGCGAGAAAAGAGATGCGAGTCCGTACCGTATTTAATATTTTAGGACCGTTAGCGAATCCATCGCGTGCAAAAAATATGGTCGTTGGTGTATACAGTCCGGCATTGACGGAAAAAATAGCAAAAGCAATGAGTAAACTTGGTGTAGAGCGCGGATTTGTCATCAGTGGAAATGACAATATGGATGAATTTACATTAAGCGGCACGACTACCGTATCCGAGATCAATGGCGATGATGTTAAAACTTATGAAGTAACCCCGGAACAGTTTGGATTAAAGAGGGTTTCCTTAGAAGAACTGCGCGGTGGGGATGGTGTGCAGAATGCAGCCATTACGAAAGCAATTTTAAGTGGAGAAGAAAAAGGAGCGAAAAGAGATATCGTTCTTTTGAATGCCGGAGCTACTCTTTATATCGGAGGGGTTGCAGATTCCATAGAATCTGGTGTAAAATTAGCTGCAGAAACGATCGACTCCGGAAAAGCAATGAAAAAACTTGAGGAATTAGTCAGAGTTTCAAATTCATAATGAAACAGGAGAGAAGCAATGATACGATTTAACAGCGATTATACGGAAGGCTGCCATCCGGCAATTTTAAAAAAACTCGAAGAGACAAACATGGAGCAGACAGCAGGATATGGAGAGGATGAATATTGCAGAGAGGCGGCAGAACGGATAAAAGCTGTCTGCCTTGCACCGGATGCAGATGTGCATTTTCTGGTGGGAGGAACACAGACGAATGTTACAGTCATTGCATCCGCATTAAAATCATATCAGGGAGCCATCACGGCGACAACCGGACATATCAATGTACATGAAACAGGTGCACTTGAAGCGTGCGGACACAAATGTCTGACAATCGAGACGCCGGATGGCAAACTGACAGCAGAACAGGTTTTAAAATATACAAAAGCGCATTTTGCAGATGAGAGTTTTGAACATACAGTGCAGCCCAAAATGGTATATATTTCCAATCCTACAGAACTTGGTACTATTTATAAAAAGGCAGAACTTGAGACATTATACCGTGTGTGCAGGGAAAATGACCTGTATTTGTTTTTGGATGGTGCAAGACTCGGTTACGGTCTTGCATGCAGGGAAAATGATCTGACGATGGCTGACATTGCAGCGAATACGGATGTTTTCTATATTGGAGGAACCAAAGTAGGCGCATTATTCGGAGAAGCTGTTGTGATCACCAATCCGGAGTTAAAAAAGGATTTCCGGTATAACATCAAACAGCGTGGCGGTATGTTAGCAAAGGGAAGACTGCTGGGCATCCAGTTCCTGACTTTATTTGAAGAAAACCGTTATTTTGAGATATCGGCACATGCAGCACATCTGGCAGAAAAATTAAAAGATGAACTGACAAAAATGGGGGTAACATTTTATATTGATTCCCCGACAAACCAGCAGTTTCCGGTCTTGCCGGATGATGTGTTAGAGAAACTGGGAGAAAAATACAGTTTTGCATATCAGGCAAGAGTGGATGAAACACACAGTGCAGTCCGTTTTTGTACCTGCTGGGCAACGAAAGAAGAAAATATCGATGCACTTCTTGCTGACATAAGAGCGATCATATAGGAATGGAGACAGATAAAATGCCGGCAAAGAAAAAGATATTATTACTTGCAACAGGAGGTACGATTGCTTCTAAAAAATCTGAAAATGGTTTAAAACCGCAGATCACACCGGAAGAATTATTAGAGTACATTCCACAGGTAAAAGAATTCTGTGAGGTATCCGCGATACAGTTATTAAATCTTGACAGTTCTAATATGGAGCCAAAGCACTGGAAAAAGATCGTGCATGCGATCCGGGAATATTATGATGCTTATGATGGATTTGTAATTGCCCATGGCACAGATACGATGGCGTATACAGCAGCAGCGTTATCATATATGATCCAGAATTCAACGAAGCCGATCGTGATCACGGGAGCACAGAAACCGATTGATCTTGAGATCACGGATGCAAAGTCAAATCTGATTGATAGTTTTTTGTATGCGTCAGATGAAAAATCACAGGGTGTGCAGATCGTTTTTGATGGTAAAGTTATCGCCGGAACGCGTGCAAAGAAGGTCAGATCCAAAAGTTATAATGCGTTTTCGAGTATTGATTTTCCGTCACTGGCAGTCATTCAGGATGGGAATATTATGCGTTATCTGCCGATGCTCCCTTATGAGGATGAAGTACGGTTTTATGAAGAACTTGATGAAAATATTTTTTTGATGAAACTGATCCCTGGCATCAGACCTAGAGTTTTACAGAGTATTTTTGAAAATTATGACTGTATCATTGTGGAAAGTTTTGGTGTGGGCGGCATACCAAAATCAATAGCTGATGAATTTTACCGGTTATGCAGGCAGTACCCTGACAAACTGGTTGTTATGGCGACGCAGGTGGCTCATGAGGGAAGCGATATGACGGTATACGAGGTCGGTCATGATATGAAGAAGTACTGCCGTTTTTTAGAGTCCTATGATATGACATTAGAATCTGTGATCGCAAAAACGATGTGGATGCTTGGAAATTTTGATCTTTACAGCGTAGATCCGAACGATATTTTTTATAAAAATATTAATTATGATGTGATCTTTGGAAAAAACAGGAAGTGCTGAAGCTGTTTTTGCTGTGATCTGGTAAAATATAGTCTTTGGAGTATAGCTTGACAGCGATTGAACAGTGACCTGCAAATAATGAAATGTAAACAATGTATATGAAAAGGTTGACAATGAAAGAGAATCGGAATAGACTGTAAAGAAACAAAAGCGGAAAATGTTTTGTCCGCAGAAAAGAGGAGAAACATGAAAATTTCAACAAAAACAATCGTTACCGTTGGAATGTTTACTGCGGTTCTTGCAGTTCTTTCCATTCTTCAGATTCCGATGCCGACAGGTGTTCCAATCACGCTGCAGACATTTGCAATGGCGTTATGTGGGTATGTGTTAGGATGGCAGCTTGGAATTTCAGCAACATTGCTTTATATTGTACTGGGAACTGTTGGTGTTCCGATCTTTGCAGGAATGAGTGCAGGACCGGGCGTGTTATTTGGCTATACAGGTGGATTTATCTTTGGATTTATCTTTCTGACTTTATTATGTGGTATTTCTGTGAACAGAAAAAATGCAGCAGTAAAGATTGTCCTTGGATTGGCAGGACTGATCATCTGTCATCTGCTTGGTGCGATCCAGTATGCAGTTTTGGCGAAGATTACCCTTGGTGCATCTTTGGTTGCTGTGTCACTGCCGTATCTTGTAAAAGATGTGATTTCCGTGGTTGGTGCTTATCTGGTTGCGATCGCTGTGCGTAAGGCACTTCACGCAGGAAATATTTTGCAGGATGCAAAAGCAGCTTAAAGGCGACATATCTATGAAAAAGTTTCGCGTTCACCATATTTTATGCACCGTTCTTTACCAGGGGGAAGGGTATAGTGGGGCATTTTGTGATAATATGACACAGAAAGTGCATGAACTGAAAGATAATTTAGATGGAGCACTCATTCTTGTGACAGATCCTGATATGATCTGTGCGCGCTGCCCGAACCGGACACCGGATGATACATGTCTTGATGAAAAAAATCATGTGAAGATCAAAGATCTGGAGCTGTTAAAGTTATTCGGATGGGAAGAAAATAAAAGCTATTCTTATTACGAATTATTACTGGATGCAGCCGGAAAAATGGATGCAAAAGAGTTTACGAGAAGTTGTGGAAAATGTAGATGGTATAAGGAAGGATTATGTAGTTATGAAATGTGGCGGAAAAATGCAGAAGAAATATTACGCAAAAAATAGGCAGACGAGGTTCTGCCTGTTTTTGCGCTAGGCTATGGCATGGGCACTGATCGTTATGCTTGTTGTTTCCGGAATGGTGGGATGGCAGACAGAGAAAGTGCAGGCTGCAATCAGGAAACCGGTCAAAATTACATTAAGTAAAAAAGCGGTCAGTACTACGGTTGGAAGCAAAGTAAGACTGAAAGTAAAGAGTGTCATTCCCCAAAAAGCATCTAAAAATGTTACATGGAAAAGTTCAGATAAAAAATTGCGATCGTAACATCAAAAGGAGCCGTAAAAGCAAAAAAGCAAGGAACTGTTACGATTACCGCAACAATGGACTCTTGGATATAAGGCTTATATTACTTACAAGTGATCAATATACTTTAAAAATATTCTATATCGTCAATAAAAAAGGCAGATCAATTTTTCCAATGGATTGATCTGCCTTTTAAATATAGCGTTATTCCGTCCGCTTATTGATATAATTGGTCTTATATTTTGAATAAATGATCTTCTGGCTGTGATACAGTCCGAAATAGCCGGAAAGCATATAACTGAAAGCAACTGCAAGTAAAAAATATGGCATTCCATCATAACCAAACAGCTCAAAACTGATCAGAAGAGAGGTGATCGGGCAGTTGGTCACACCGCAGAAAACAGCGGCCATACCGACGGCTGTGCATAGAGTGGGTGAAAAACCAAGCAGGTTTCCAAACAGGCATCCAAAAGCTGCACCAGTGAAGAAGGAAGGCACGATCTCACCGCCTTTATAGCCGGCACCAAGTGTGGCGGCTGTAAAGATCATTTTCAGTAAAAACGCTTCCGGGCGTACGGTGCCGTCAATGCACTGTGCGATGATATTGACACCGGTGCCGTTGTAATTCTGGTTACCGACAAGCAATGTCAGCACGATCACGATACATCCACCAACGAAAACCCTTACATAAGGATTCTTGAAAAAATGTTTATAAAGAGCTTCGGACTGGTGCAGCATCACGCAGAACAGGATACTGATACCGGCGCAGAGAATTGCCAGCACGGAGATGCGGACGGCGTTGCCGATTCCGAAGGAAGGAATCGAATCAATGAGAAAAAGTTCCTGCGAAATCCCAAAAGAAACGGCAATCCCATGCGCAACAAGGGAAGAGATCACGCATGGAACCAGTGCAGCGTAATACATGATGCCGACACTTACAACTTCCATGGAGAAAATAGCAGCAGCCATAGGTGTGCCAAACAATGCGGAGAAACAGGCACTCATGCCGCACATGATCATAATATGTTTGTCCTTGTCGTCAAAATGAAACAGTTTACCAATTCCGTTACCGATGCTTCCGCCAAGCTGCAGAGCAGCACCCTCACGGCCTGCAGAACCACCGAACAGATGTGTGATCAGTGTGGAGATAAAAATTAACGGTGCCATTTTAAGCGGCAGATTATCGTCAGAATGGATCGCAGAGATTACGAGATTTGTTCCTGTGTCATGTTCGTCATGCAGCAGACGGTAACAGCCAACGATCACGAGACCTCCAAATGGAAGCAGAAAAATAAGCCATGGATGTTTGATGCGGATGAGTGTAACTAATGTCATACCAAAATAAAATAATGTTCCTGCACCGCCGGCAACAACACCGGAGATGATCGCAAATAAAACCCATTTAATAGAAGTTTCGATTCGTTTTAAATTATGCTTTATCTTATGTCTGATGATTTCTTTCATAGCTGTAAACTCCATTTTCTTTCAATGATTTAACAAAATCTTAACATTTTCCTTCCTTTTTTACAATATAAAACAATAACAAGTGCAATATGCACAAAAACAGGATGCAATATTTATATAAAACATTGAAAATGTCAAAATGGTATTGCGTTTTTTTGAATAGCGTCCTATAATCTGACTATCAAATGAAAACGTTACCGGAAGCATTACCGCAAACAATACCGGAAACGTTTCACGAGATATCATACACAATTTCAGGAGGGTAAAAAAGATGAAAAGAAAAGTTTTATCAGTGATGTTAGCATCCGCTATGTTAGCAACTATGTTTGCAGGATGTGGTAACGGAAATACGGGAGATGCTTCCGGAACAGCAAATGCGGGAAACAAGACAGAAGAGGCTGCAAAGACAACCGAGGCATCTGATGCAGAAAAGACTGCAGACAGTGCATCAGGAAGCGGTTCTGTATATTATCTGAACTTTAAACCGGAGCAGGATCAGGCATGGCAGGATTTAGCAGGTATCTATACAGAGCAGACGGGTGTGCCGGTAACAGTTATCACCGCAGCAGACGGTACATATGAGCAGACATTAAAATCTGAAATGGCAAAGAGCGAAGCTCCTACATTATTTCAGGTAAATGGACCGGTAGGACTTGCAAACTGGAAAGATTACTGCTATGACTTATCTGACAGCGAGATCTGCAAACAGCTTTCAAGTGAAGATTTTGCATTAAAGAATGATGCCGGCGAGGTTTCCGGTGTCGCATATGTGCTCGAGACATACGGTATCATTTACAATAAGAAGATTTTAAATGATTACTGTACCATGGATAACGCAGTGATTTCTTCTCCGGATGAGATCAACAGCTTTGACAAATTAAAAGCAGTGGCAGATGATATTCAGGCGAGAAAAGATGAGATCAACAGCCAGTTCGGATACGATCTTCAGGGTGCATTCACATCCGCAGGTATGGATGGATCTTCTGACTGGAGATTTAAGACACATCTTGCAAATCTTCCAATTTACTATGAATACAAAGACAAAGGCATCACAAGCACAGATGCGATCGAGGGAACATACCTTGATAATTACAAACAGATCTGGGATTTATACATCACAGATTCTACCTGTGAGCCGGGCGTCCTTTCAAGCAAAACAGGTGATGAAGCTGAGTCAGAGTTCGGTATGGAAGAAGCAGTATTCTATCAGAATGGTACATGGGAGTATGGCAATCTGACAAACGAGGATAATGGATATTTAGTAACAGCAGATGATATGGGCATGATGCCAATTTACATTGGTGCTCCTGGTGAAGAAAATCAGGGACTCTGCACAGGTTCCGAAAACTACTGGTGTGTAAACAAACAGGCTTCGGAGGAAGATATTCAGGCAACACTTGATTTCTTAAGCTGGGTAATTAATTCGGATGAAGGACGTGACTCCATGGCGCATGTAATGGGATTTACAACACCATTCTTAACATTTACCGGTGACTATGTAGCTGACAACGTATTCATTCAGGATGCAAACCAGTATATTGCAGATGGCAAGACTCCTGTTTCATGGAACTTCTCAACCATTCCTTCTGAGACATGGAAAGATGGTGTTGGTTCTGCATTACTTGAGTATGCACAGGGTACCGGTGACTGGGATGCAGTTGTAAGTGCATTCGTAGACGGCTGGGCAACTGAGTATGCAGCAGCAAACGGACAGTAAATAATAACTCCTCTTTTAGAAAATAGTAAATTTGTGGTTACTGTTCACTCGCAAGCTTGACACTTGCTGTCAAGCTGTGCGCCAAAGACTATAATATGCCAGATTACAGCCCCATGCATCGAAGATGCATTTAAAATGGGCTGTAATCGTTACTGCTCACACAGTATGTGTGAACAGTAACAATTTGTGCGGTATCTGTGCCGATACCGCACAAATCATATATAACAGAAATTTTCTGAAAGAACTGAATTTAGAGATTGAACGGATTTATGAGAGGTTAAAGACTATGGAGAAATCAATAAAAAAATATTTTCCAATTTTTGCGCTCCCGACTTTAGTGGCATTTACCATAGGTTTTATAGTTCCTTTTCTTATGGGTATCTATTTATCATTTTGTGAATTTACCACAGTAACGGATGCGTCATTTGTCGGACTGAAAAATTACCTACGTGTATTTACCGATCCAACATTTGTACATGCGCTGTGGTATACCGCATTATTTACGGTGGTATCAGTGCTTACGATCAATGTATTTGCATTTACCATAGCGATGCTTTTAACAAAGGGAATTAAGGGAACAAATGTGTTCCGAACTGTATTTTTTATGCCGAACCTGATCGGAGGTATCGTTTTAGGATATATCTGGCAGATCCTTTTAAACGGAATTCTGGCAAACTTCGGAAAAACATTGACCTATTCTTCCTCATATGGTTTCTGGGGACTGATCGTTTTGATGAACTGGCAGCAGATCGGTTATATGATGATCATTTATATTGCAGGTATCCAGAACATTCCGGGTGAACTGATCGAGGCAGCAAAGATGGATGGTGCAAACAGCTGGCAGCTGTTAAAGAAAGTAACAATTCCGATGGTTATGCCATCCATCACGATCTGTACATTCCTGACACTGACGAACTCCTTTAAGCTGTTCGACCAGAACCTTGCATTGACAGCAGGAGAACCGTCAAACAATTCACAGATGCTTGCGTTAAATATTTTTGATACATTTTATGGAAGAAATGGATGGGAAGGTGTCGGACAGGCGAAAGCGGTGATCTTCTTTATCATAGTGGCAGTTATCGCACTGGCGCAGAACCGTCTGACCAGAAGTAAGGAGGTACAGCAGTAATGGCAAAACAGACAGACAATCAGGTAAGTGCAGTAAGGCGTGCAAAACACGGATGGATACTGACACTGTTTTTCAGCATTTTAGCTGTATTTTATCTGTATCCGATTTTTTTGGTGTTGATCAACTCGTTAAAGAAAAAAGGATTTATTATGAAAAGTCCTTTTGCACTTCCGGATGAGCGTTCTTTCTTCGGTATGACAAACTTTGTAAAGGGAATTGAGAAGACGAATTTCTTTGCAGCGTTCGGTAACTCGGTTATTATCACGGTAGGTTCCGTGGCAGTGATCATATTCTGCACATCCATGTGTGCATGGTTTATCACCAGAGTACATAATAAATTTACCATGGCACTTTACATGTTATGTCTTTTCTCCATGATCGTGCCGTTCCAGATGGTAATGTTCCCGTTATCTAAGCTGGCAAACATGATGCATTTGAGCAACCCGATCGGTATTATATTAGTATATCTGGGATTTGGAGCAGGGCTTGCGGTATTTATGTTCTGTGGATTTGTAAAGAGCATTCCGTTAGAGATCGAGGAGGCCGCCATGATCGATGGCTGTACACCCATCCAGACCTTCTTCCAGGTCGTATTCCCAATCATGAAACCAACGGTTATCACGGTTGCAATCTTACAGGCAATGTGGATCTGGAATGATTATCTGTTGCCGTATCTGGTACTTGACCTGAAAAAATATAAGACGATCCCGATTGTAATCCAGTATTTAAAAGGCGGTTACGGTGCGGTAGACTGGGGTACCATGATGGCGATGCTGGTACTCGCAATCATCCCGATCATCATTTTTTATGGAATCTGTCAGAAATATATTATTGAAGGAGTAGTTGCAGGAGCGGTAAAAGGCTGATATATTATTAAGAAATGTATATTTTTTGTTGAAATTTGACAAAAATTCAAATTTTACGAAAAAATACGAAAAAATAGTAGACAGGAATGAAAAATATGGTTACGATAAAAGACATAGCCAGGGAATCAGGATATTCCGTCAGTACCGTGTCACGTGTGCTGAATCACAGAAATGATGTCAGTCCGGATGCAAAAAAGAAAATCGAAAAAGTAGTCGCAGCGTATAATTTTGTGCCAAACAATAACGCGAAACATCTAAAACAGAGTAATTCCAAATCCATTGGTGTGCTGGTAAAAGGTATCCAAAATATGCTTTTTGCCAGCATCGTCGAGGAAATCCAGCGGATGATCGAAAATACAGACTATACGCTGATCGTTTCCTATCTGGATGAAGATGCAGATGAGGTGGAGCAGGCAGTCCTGCTCTGCAGGGAGAGGAAGCCTCTTGGGTTGCTCTTTTTAGGAGGTAACCCTGAGTACTTTAAAAAAGAATTTGCACAGGTGGATGTACCGAGTGTACTTGTAACAAACCTTGCAGATCAGATGAACTTCCCGAATCTTTCTTCTGTTGCGACAGATGATATTGCTGCTGCAAAATGTGCAGTGGATGCATTATTTGATGCAGGGCATACAAAAATCGGTATTTTAGGTGGTGATATTGAAAAATCATACACCAGTCATCAGCGGTTTATTGGCTGTCAGCAGAGCTTTCTTGAGCATGATATGGTGTTTGTGCCAGAGAAAAGTTACGAAAAAGCACGATTTTCCTATGACAGTGCATATCGTGCGATGAAACGTCTGATTGCACGATGCCCGGATATCACAGCGGTGTTTGCTATGTCAGATGTCATGGCAATCGGTGCGATCCGGGCATTGCGGGATTTAGAATACCGTGTGCCGGAGGATGTGTCGGTTATCGGATTTGACGGAACTGCACTGGCAGAATATTACAATCCAAAACTTGCAACGATCAAACAGCAGTATCAGACGCTTGCAACCAGAAGTGTTGAGATCCTGTTTGGACAGATTGAGTTAAAAAGGAGTCAGATCCATGAGATCGTCTCGTTTGAACTGGCGAGTGGAGAGAGTATTCAAAAAATCAGGTAACACATATAGATAGTAGGAGGAACAAATATTATGAGGACCAGCGGTGTGCTGATGCACATATCTTCCCTGCCGTCTCCTTACGGAATCGGTACTATGGGAAAAGAAGCAAGAAAATTTGCAGATTTTTTGAAAAAGGCAGGTCAGAAATACTGGCAGATCCTGCCAATCTGTCCGACCAGCTACGGAGATTCCCCGTATCAGTCTTTTTCCAGCTTTGCAGGTAATCCTTATTTTATTGATTTAGAATATCTTTGCAAAGAAAAATTACTGACAAAAAAAGAATGTGAATCATTTTCGTGGGGAACCAATCCGCAGTATGTGGATTATGGTCAGATGTATGTCTCACGTTATCCTTTGTTAAAGAAAGCATATGACAGGTTCAGGAAAAATGAGCCGGAAGATTTTGCAGCATTCTGCAAGGATGAAGCAGAGTGGTTGGATGAATATGCACTTTTTATGGCATTAAAAGATGCTAACGGCGGTGTTGCATGGTTTGAGTGGGAAAAAGACTTAAAAACCAGAAAAACGGAAGCCTTAAAAGAAGCGCGGGTTACCTATGCAGAAGATATTGCGTTTTATAAAATGTTACAGTATCTGTTCTTTAAACAGTGGTGGGATTTAAAAGCGTATGTCAATGATCTTGGCATTGAGATCATCGGTGACGTGCCGATCTATGTTGCCGGAGACAGTGCTGATGTCTGGGCAAATCCGGGACAGTTTTATCTTGATGAGGAGTTAAATCCGATCGATGTGGCAGGATGCCCGCCGGACGCATTTTCCGCAGACGGACAGCTCTGGGGCAATCCGTTATTCCGCTGGGATGCTATGAAAAAAGACGGTTACAGCTGGTGGACGAAGCGTGTAAAAGCGATGTCAAAATTATACGATATCGTCCGTATCGATCATTTCCGCGGTTTCGATTCTTACTATGCGATCCCGGCAAAAGATGATACGGCGAGAAATGGTGAGTGGAGAAAAGGTCCTGGCATGGATCTGTTCCGTACGATGGAGAAAAAACTCGGAAAGTTAAATATCATCGTGGAGGATCTTGGTTTCCTTACACCTTCCGTTTTAAAACTGGTAAAAGATTCCGGATTCCCGGGAATGAAAGTCATCCAGTTTGCATTTGACTCGAGAGAGGGCAGCGACTATCTGCCGCACAATTATGAGAAACACTGTGTTGTTTATACCGGAACACATGACAATGATACGTTGATGGGTTGGATGAAGACGGCTCCGAAGGCAAGTGTCAAATTTGCAAAAGAGTACTTGAATCTCACGGAAGAAGAAGGGTTTAACTGGGGTATGATGCGCGGTGCATGGGCATCAGTCGGAGATATGGCGATCGTTCCGATGCAGGATCTGATCGGAATCGGTTCCGAGGGACGTATGAATACACCGTCCACACTCGGCGGTAACTGGGAGTGGAGAGCAACTTCAGACCAGATCACCGGAAAACTTGCAAAACGTCTCTATAAATATATGGAAATGTATGGACGACTGAACAAGGAGCCGGAAGAAGAGGCAGATGAAGCAGAAGTGCCTGCAGTGGAAAAATAATAAATCAAAATGTTTATAAGTGAAAAAGGTTTTTGGGGATCTCAGCATGTAGCAGGCTGTGATCCCCTTTTTATATTGTGGGTTCCTTTTTGTCGGAAAATGTTTTAAAATAACATTCATAAAGGCAGAAAATGCCATAAAAATATTATACGTGGGGGCTACATGCTGTATTTTATTGTCAATGAAAAGTCAAAGAGTGGAAATGCAAAGCAGATCTGGAAAGATATAGAGGAAGTGCTTAAGGTAAGAAATGTTTCTTATCAGGTATTTGTATCCGAGTACCGTGGACATGCCGGAAAACTTGCGGGCGAGATATGTGCCATGGATGATGACGATATCTGTCTGGTTGCAGTCGGTGGAGACGGAACGGCAAATGAGGTGATCAATGGGATCACAGATTTTGAAAAAGTACGTTTCGGAGTGATACCGACCGGTTCCGGCAATGATCTTGCCAGAGGATTAGCACTTTCGAAAGATCCGAAAAACGGAATTGTACATATTTTAAATGCAATGAAAAAAACACGTGAGGATACCTGGTGTATGGATTTAGGTGAGGTAATCTTTGGTGATGAAAAAAGACTGTTTGCCATCAGTTCAGGAATCGGGCTTGATGCCTTAGTCTGTAAAAAAGCATTAAAATCAACGATTAAAGATATTTTAAACAAAATCCGGCTTGGAAAGCTGACATATCTGGTTTTGACAGTACAGTCTTTATTTACGATGCAGACCGCAGATATGGAAATTGTTTTTGACAAAGAGGAAAGCATACAGAAAAAAAGAATGATATTTACCGCGGCAATGAATTTTAAGGCCGAGGGAGGCGGTGTGCCAATGGCACCGGCAGCATCTGCCTGTGATGGGAAACTGTCATTCTGTGAAGCAGCAGGAATCCCGAAATGGAGAACGTTTCTCTGCCTGCCATTTCTGGTGGCAGCGAAACATACCTCTATTCATGGGTTTTCAGTGACGGATGCAAAAGACTGCACGATACACTTAAGCCGTCCGATGGTTGTGCATGCAGATGGGGAATACTGTGGTGAAGTTGCGGAAGTCCATTTCCGTTGCCTGCCGGGAAAACTTTGCGTGCTCAAATAACGGGATTTGGTATGCTGCCGTCATAAACAGGCATTCTTCTTCATAAAATGTTACAACATATGGAGGAGAATATCTGATGGAACATTTCAGTGATAACAGAGAATTTGACTTATACCGGGATATCAATACCCGTACCAATGGAGAAATTTACATAGGAGTTGTAGGTCCGGTGCGAACCGGAAAATCCACGTTCATTAAGCGTTTTATGGATCTGATGGTACTTCCTTTTATGGAAGATGAACATGCGAAAGAGCGTACCATGGATGAGCTGCCACAGTCCGCAGCAGGAAAAACAATCATGACGACGGAACCGAAATTTATTCCACAGGAAGCAGCAGAGATTGTTTTGCCGGAACTGTCATCCGGCAGCACCGGCATGTCACAGCCGGCACTTCCACAGTCTGTACTGCAGGGGGCTGCAATACAGGGAGCTGCCGCACAGACGAAGATAAAGGTACGTCTGATCGACTGCGTCGGGTTTATGGTGGAAGGTGCATCCGGGCATATGGAGGGAAATGAAAGCCGCATGGTAAAAACGCCATGGTCAGAGCAGGAGATTCCTTTTACAACAGCGGCATCAATCGGTACCCAGAAAGTGATCCGGGATCATGCAACGATCGGAATTGTTGTGACAACCGATGGCTCGATCGGGGAACTGCCACGCAGTGCGTATGTGAAAGCGGAAGAACAGACAATAGATGAGCTGAATGCGATTGCAAAGCCGTATGTCATTCTGTTAAATTCGCAGAAACCGTACAGTGATGAGACAATGGAACTGGCATCAGGTCTGAAAGAAAAATATCAGACTGCTGTTTTACCTGTGAACTGTGAACAACTGCGGAAAGATGATATTGTCCGTATTTTAGAGAATATCCTCTGTGAGTTCCCGGTGACACGTGTCGAATTTTTTATTCCGAAATGGACAGAAATGTTAAAGCCGGAGCACCCGATGAAAGCGGAGATCATTAAAACTGCCACAGGGATTTTAGACAGCATGCATAAGACGGGAGATGTAAGGGCACTTACGTTTACGCCGGAGCAGTATGTATCACAGATCAAGATCGACGAGACGGATCTTGCAACCGGGCGGGTGACGGTGCGGATGGACTTAGACGATAAATATTACTATGAAAATATGAGTGAACTGACCGGTGTGCCGATCGCAGGCGAATACGAGCTGATTTCTATGATAAGAGAAATGGCAGGACAGAAAGAGGCTTATGAAAAAGTGTCAGATGCTTTTAAATCAGTACAGGTAAAAGGCTATGGGGTTGTCAGTCCGGGACTTTCCGATATTCAAATGGAAGAGCCGGTTCTGATCCGGCATGGCAATAAATTTGGTGTAAAAATGAAAGCGGTATCACCATCGATCCATATGATACGTGCCAATATTGAAACTGAGATCGCACCGATCGTCGGAAGTGAGGAGCAGGCAAATGAT
Source organism: Roseburia sp. OF03-24 (assembly GCF_003463035.1). Taxonomy (NCBI): domain Bacteria; kingdom Bacillati; phylum Bacillota; class Clostridia; order Lachnospirales; family Lachnospiraceae; genus Roseburia; species Roseburia sp. OF03-24. Next base: position 33,495 of record NZ_QSCK01000003.1, read on the forward strand.
CTGATATCCTATATTAAACAAGGGCAGCAGAGTAAAGAGGGCGCATGGGAAACAAATATTTTCGGTAAATCGGTCGGAGAACTGATGGAAGATGGCATCCGCAATAAAATTGCAATGATGGATGATGAATGTCAGATGAAATTGCAGGATACTATGCAGAAAATTGTCAATGATAATAATGGTGGCATGGTATGCATCATCATTTGATGCGGTATTATTATTCATGATCGTAGAATGTTCATGGAGTGTACATTATATAGACGAAAAATAAGAGAGAAAAGAGAAGAACAGATGAAAAAATTCATTCAGGGAATGTATCAGAAAAAGAATTTTGGACTAAGACTGACAGCGGTGGTCTTAGCAGTGATTGTAATGGGATTTTCCTTGTCATTGCTGGTACTTGTGGATCTGGGAACAGATCCGTGTACCAGCATGAATCTTGCCATTTCTGAAAAACTGGGGATGGGAATCGGAAACTGGCAGGCATTGCTTAATACGGTCATATTTATTTTTGTCATTTTTTTAGGCAGGGAAAATATCGGATTTGGAACACTTGCGAATATGTTTCTGGTCGGCTATTCGCTGCAGTTTTTTTCCTGGGTATGGGAAAAGACATTGCCGGTGGGATTGTTTGACTCGATGGCAGTGCGCATTTTAGTACTGATTCCGGCATTGGCGATATTTGTTGTGGCGGCAGCAGTGTATATGGATGTGAAATTAGGAACAGCACCGTATGATGCGATTGCATTTATCATTGCAAAATGGGTGCCGAAGGTGCCGTTTCGGCTAGTGCGGATGGCATTTGACTTTACTATCATCGTGATTGCATTTTTATTTGGTGGCAAGATCGGAATCGTAACGATCCTGATGGGATTTACCCTTGGACCGGTCATCGGTGCTGTCGGTGAAAAGATCAGCCGGTTTATTGAGTGTGACTAAAGGATCAGATTTATTATCATCGGATGATTTTTGCGGGAGATGCTGGTATTTCCCGCTTTTTTGAAATTCGTTGTAGGCATCCTGATAAGCGGCGACAATGTATTCTTTCATGGGATCATTGTCACTCACCATCGACATGGTATCTGAAAATACTTTGGCAGCCTCTTCCTTGCTTTTACAGTGTTCTAACTGCTGTTCAAGAGAGTCGCGCATCGCCTGGATTCTGGCTGCCTGCATATAGAGCTGGGGATCTACTGCCTGAAGAAAACGCATTTCTTCTTCGGTCAGTTTTTTCCCGCTTTTTAATTTTGCCTGGATCCTTGCTAATTCTGCCTGCTTTTCCTCGTCGGTCATGCCGCAGGCGGGGCTTAAAAGCTCGGAGATGTTCTGTGTCAGGTCAAAGGCATCCATGCCGGAAACACTGCCTGCATTTAAAATATTATCACCGGAAGAAAGACCGATGGAAGATTTTGATAAACGGTCTGTGATCTGGTCGACCACATTTCTTTTGCCGGAAGATGGGTTTAAAATCTTTTTTAAGCCGGAAAGATTGAGCTGAGTCATAAATTTTCTCCATTCCTATGTTATTTTCTTACAAAATATATCGGGGAAAATCAGCTTTTGTTTAGGATGGAGATTGGATTTTATGATTTCTTCTGTTATAATCGAAAATGACAGTGTTGCGAACAACAAAAAGAAAAATGGGAAGAATATAATGAATCCTGAGTTGACAGAAAATAGAGGGCAGGCAGAAGAATGGAGGTATTATGAATCCTGTATATGAAAAATTATTAAAATGCTATGATAGTTATAAGTCAAAAATTGATTTCACTCCAAAGGTGGCATTGATCTTAGGTTCCGGTCTTGGCGATTATGCGGATGATATCCGCGTGGTGGACACGTTAGATTATCGTGATATCGAAGGCTTCCCGGTGTCGACGGTTCCGGGGCATAAGGGCAGATTTATCTTCGGATATGTGGATGATGTTCCGGTTGTGTGCATGCAGGGGCGTGTGCATTATTATGAGGGATATGAGATGAGTGATGTTGTACTGCCGGTACGTCTGATGAAAATGATGGGCGCAGAAGTACTGCTCCTTACGAATGCTGCAGGCGGTATCCAGCTTGGCATGCGTGCCGGAGATTTCATGCTGATCAAAGACCAGATCGCAAGTTTTGTACCGTCACCGCTCAGGGGAGCCAATATTGAGGAACTCGGTGTGCGTTTCCCGGATATGAGCCAGATCTATGACTTAGATCTGCAGGAGACTGTAAAACATACAGCGGCAGCACTTGATATCCAGATCAAAGAGGGGACTTATATCCAGCTTTCCGGACCGCAGTTTGAGACACCGCATGAAGTCGCTATGTGCCGCACATTAGGTGCCGATGCAGTCGGCATGAGCACTGCCTGTGAGGCGGTCGCAGCAAAACATATGGGAATGAAAGTGCTTGGAATTTCCTGCATTTCCAACCTTGCAAGCGGGATCTCGGCAATTCCATTATCCCACGCGGAAGTCCAGGAGACAGCGGATGCCGTTGCTCCGAAATTCAAGGCACTTGTGACCGGGACGATCAAAGCAATCGGGGCACAGCAGAATTAAAGTTACTACGATTCAGCAGATCAAAAGATATGATCCGTTGAACAAAGACAATAAGAAAAGAGGAAAAAATGAACATACGTTTCTACAATGCAAAAATATTAGTACCGGCAGAAAACCACAAATTTCAGATCACAGAGGGCGAACTCTGGGTAAAAGGAAAAGAGATCTGCTACATCGGAGACGGTAAGACCGGCATCGATGCAGTCTGCCAGAATGGTGAGGCTTTCGTATGGGAGCGTGAGATCGACGCAAAAGGCAATCTTTTGATGCCTGGATTTAAAGATGCACATACGCATACAGCGATGACATTTTTACGTTCCTATGCAGATGACCTGCCGCTGCAGGACTGGCTGAACAAACAGGTATTTCCGAAAGAGGGACAGCTTACGGAGGATGATGTATACTGGCTCAATATCCTTGGAATCATGGAATACTTAACCAGCGGTATCACGTCCAACTTTGATATGTACTTCTTCCCGCCGGTCGATGCAAAGGCATCGGTAGATACTGGATTCCGTACCGTTCAGACCAGCGGATTGAACAACTTTGGCGGCACGGTAGAGTTGATGGAGGAAAATTATCACATTGTCAATGAGATGAGTGACCTGACAAGCTTTATCGTGGGATTTCATGCAGAATACACGACATCAAAAGAACTGATGGAGGGCGTGGCAAAACTGGCACAGAAATTAAAATCCCCGGTATGGCTGCACAATTCCGAAACAAAACTGGAAGTGGCAGAGTGCAAAGAGCGCTGGGGTATGACACCGACACAGCTTACGGATGCACTTGGTATGTACGAGTACGGCGGCGGCGGTTACCACTGTGTATGGTTTGAGGATGCTGATTTTGAAATTTACAAGAAGAAAAAACTGACAGCAGTGACAAACCCGGCTTCCAACTTAAAACTTGCTTCCGGTATCTGTCCGACCAGACGTTTTGTGGATGAGGGAATCTCCATGGCGATCGGAACCGATGGCCCGGCAAGCAACAACTGCTTAGATATGTTCCGTGAGATGTTTTTGACTTCTGCACTTGCAAAGGTGCGTGAAATGGATGCAGAGTGTGTCAGTGCAGATGAAATTTTATACATGGCAACCACAGGCGGTGCACATGCCATGCAGTTATTTGACTGTGACAGTCTTGCGGTTGGCAAGAAAGCAGACCTTGTCATGATCGATCTGAACCAGCCGAACATGCAGCCGGAAAACAATATCGTGAAAAACCTTGTATATAGCGGAAGCAAGCAGAATGTAAAACTGACCATGGTAAATGGAAAAGTTTTATATGAAGACCAGAAATTTGACATCGGCTTTGACCCGGCAGATATTTACCGCCGTGCAAATGAGATCATCCGCCGGATGAAATAAAAATACATGCTTTGCAGATATTCGGTTGCTATGAATAAAAAGTCAGAAGGAGAAATATGCAGGTAATATTTATACATCACAGCTGTTTCCTTGTTGAAGTAGATGAAAAAGTACTGATCTTTGACTGGTTTGCAGGAGACAGGATCAAAGGATACACATTTCATGGAGTGATACCGGAATATGAACCGGACACGCCGATTTATGTGTTTGCAAGCCACAAGCATCAGGATCATTTTGATATGGATGTGCTGCACTGGGCAGAAAAATATAAAAATATTCATTATATTTTTTCGAAAGACTGCAAAATGAGTCCGCATTTTTTACAGAAACATGGATTTTTGGAAAATATCAGAGAGAAGATCACCTATGTTTCTGCAGGGGAAAAATACCAGGTAGATGATGTGAAGATTGAGACATTGCGCTCAACAGATGCAGGAGTTGCATTTTATGTAGAGACACACGGTGCTACATTTTTCCATGCAGGTGATTTAAACGACTGGACATGGGAAGGGGCGGGAGATCTGATCAACGGCAGGATGAGAAGAGAATACCGGACACAGATCAAAAAACTGGCGGGAAAACCGATCAATCTTGCATTTGTTCCGATGGATCCGAGACAGGGTGCAGATCAGGAACTCGGCATGGACTACTTTTTAGAGACAACGTCAGCAGAATATGTGTTCCCGATGCATATGTGGCAGGATTATTCACATATCCCGGTTTATAAAAAGAAAATATGGAATCCGGGGATGGCGGAGCGTGTGGTGGAAATCACACATGAAAATCAGGTTTTCCTGATTGAGGAACAGTAGTGTTAACGCTACTGTTCACAGGCAGGCATTTTCTGAACTGAAAATGCCGTATGATACAGTGGTGGCAGCAGATTTTGCCGATTTGGAATGCGAAGCATCGGCAAAATCCGTTACTGGAACGAGGTACGAGTGAATAGTAACATGTTAACGCTTGACGCATAGGAAAAAAGTGCGTTATACTGAATAAGTTATAGAAGATAGAAAGGCAGGGGTATCTATGGCAGTATTTGGATGGTTTGTACATTATGTGTTAATCATGGTAATTCTTGCAGCTGTTGCAGTTGCTGGAGTATTTGCCGGCAGAAAGTGGGCAGAGAAAAGCAAAGCGAAAAAAGAAGCTGCAGCTTCCGGAAATGCCGGAAAAGAGTAATGCCGTCGTGACCTTGTAAAAACAGGGCATGAAATAATTTATACAACGTTGGAGGAACTTGTCGTGAAGAAGTTTTACGGAGAAAATGAATTGCGCAGAATGTATCTTGAGTTTTTTGAGAGCAAGGGACATCTTGCGATGAAGAGTTTTTCATTGGTACCACACAATGATAACAGTTTACTATTGATCAATGCAGGTATGGCACCGCTTAAGCCATATTTCACAGGTCAGGAAATACCGCCGAGAAGAAGGGTAACCACATGTCAGAAGTGTATCCGTACCGGCGATATTGAGAATGTCGGTAAGACAGCACGTCACCTGACATTTTTTGAGATGCTTGGTAATTTCTCGTTTGGTGATTACTTTAAACATGATGCGATACACTGGTCATGGGAGTTTTTAACCCAGGTTCTTGGACTTGAGGAGGACAGACTTTATCCGTCTATTTACGGGGAAGATGATGAGGCATTCGAAATCTGGAACAAAGAAGTAGGTGTGCCGGCAGAGAAGATCACCAGATTTTACCGTGATCCGGAGACCGGAGAATGTGATAACTTCTGGGAGCATGGTGCCGGTCCTTGCGGTCCTTGTTCTGAGATTTATTATGACCGTGGAGAAAAATATGGCTGTGGCAAACCGGACTGTAAGGTAGGATGTGACTGCGACCGTTTCATGGAAGTATGGAACAACGTATTCACCCAGTTTGAGGGTGACGGTAAGGGCGGTTATACTGAACTTGCACAGAAAAACATTGATACCGGTATGGGATTAGAGCGTTTAGCTGTTGTTATGCAGGATGTGGATTCTGTATTTGATATCGATACCATGAAAGCAATCCGTGACAAGGTATGTGAGCTGTCCGGTAAAAAATATCAGGTGGATGCGTTGGATGATGTATCTATCCGACTGATCACTGACCATATCCGTTCTGCAACATTTATGATCTCTGACGGTATTATGCCATCAAATGAGGGACGTGGATATGTACTGCGCCGTATCATCCGCCGTGCAGCAAGACACGGAAGAATGCTTGGTATAGATGGCATCTTTATGGCAAAACTGGCTGCTACCGTAATCAATGAGAGTAAAGATGGTTATCCGGAACTTGAAGAGAAAAAAGATTTTATCTTTAAAGTATTATCTCAGGAAGAAGAAAAATTTGGAAAAACAATCGATCAGGGACTTTCCATCCTTTCTGATATGGAAAAACAGATGGAAGCAGACGGCGTAAAGGTTCTTTCCGGTGAGAATGCATTTAAACTTTATGATACTTATGGATTCCCGATGGATCTGACACAGGAGATCCTCGAAGAAAAAGGATTTTCTGTCGATGAAGAGGGATTCAAAAAGGCGATGGAAGTACAGCGTACCACAGCGAGAAAAGCCCGCAAAGTGACAAACTACATGGGCGCTGATGAGACAGTATATGAGTCTGTCGATCCTTCTGTTACCACAGAGTTTGTAGGCTATGATTCCTTAAACTGCAAGTCAAAAATTACCGTACTTACCACAGAGACGGAGATCGTTGAGGCATTATCTGATGGAGAGGTTGGAACCGTGATCGTAGAACAGACTCCATTCTATGCTACCATGGGTGGACAGCAGGGAGATAAGGGTATCATCCGCACTGCAACCGGAGAATTCCAGGTAGAGGATACGATCAAATTACTTGGCGGAAAAGTAGGACATGTCGGAAAGATGATTTCCGGTATGATGAAAACAGGAGATGAGGCAGATCTTTCGGTAGATGCAGCACTTCGTGCAAAGATCTGTAAGAACCATTCCGCAACACATTTACTGCAGAAAGCATTGCGTGAAGTATTAGGAACCCACGTAGAGCAGGCAGGTTCCTATCAGGATGGCGAGCGTACCCGTTTCGATTTCAGTCATTTTGCAGCCATGACACCGGAGGAACTTGAAAAAGTAGAAAAGATCGTCAATGATAAGATCGCAGAGGCAATTCCGGTACGCACAGATGTGATGACTGTAGATGAGGCGAAAAAGACAGGAGCCATGGCGTTATTTGGCGAAAAATACGGTGAGACTGTCCGTGTGGTATCCATGGGAGATTTTTCCAAAGAATTCTGTGGTGGTACTCATGTAAAGAATACATCCGAAATAGCAGCATTCAAGATCATCTCTGAAAATGGTGTCGCAGCAGGCGTCCGCAGAATCGAGGCACTGACCGGAGACAACGTATTTGCTTACTATCGCAATTTAGAGAAAGAACTTTTAGAGGCAGCGAAAGCGGCAAAGGCAACACCGGCGACATTAACAGAGAAAATCGAGCATATGCAGGCAGAGATCAAAGCACTGACCAGCGAAAACGAGTCCTTAAAGAGCAAAGCAGCAAAAGAGGCGCTTGGAGATGTCATGGATCAGATTGTGGAAGTAAAAGGTGTGAAATTACTTGCTTCTGCCGTAGACGGTGTAGATATGAACGGTCTGCGTGATCTTGGAGACCAGTTAAAAGAACAGCTTGGTGAAGGTGTGATCGTACTTGCTTCTTCCTGTGAAGGAAAAGTAAATCTGATCGTTATGGCAACTGATGCAGCAATGAAACAGGGAGCTCATGCAGGAAACCTGATCAAGAGCATTGCCGGCAAAGTCGGCGGTGGCGGCGGCGGACGTCCAAATATGGCACAGGCGGGAGGCAAAAATCCGGCTGGTATTTTGGAGGCGATCGCAGAGGCAAAAACAGCACTTGAGGCACAGCTTTCCTAAAAGCTGTTTAGCATGATTGTCCCGCAACTGAAGAATCACGGAAGATGACAGCTTTTTAGCTATGGAGGCAAAAGATGGATAAAGAAATGGAGTTTAAAAATAAGAGTATTAAAGAAAAGGTAAACGGAAGCTTTGAAATGATCATAGTTTTATATGTGGTCAGCGTGGCGTTTGCAGTATTTTTAATGTTTGCAGTAAAAATTGTTCCGTCTGCAACAGAGTATTTTGTGCTTGCCGGAGGTATTGTTGTGCTTGCGATTATAACGGTCTGCAGTATTCTGGCAACATTGAAACGGGCTAAGATGCTGATACACTATATTGTAGAACCGGTCAGGGAACTAAGCAGTGTGGCAGAAAAAATCTCTGGTGGAGAACTTGATATTGAAATTGCTTATCAGTCGGAGGATGAGATCGGAGAACTTGCAGAAGATTTTCGCAAAACAGCAACTACGCTGCAACGGATTATAGGAGATCTTAATCATATTCTGGATGCATTTGCAAAAGGTGATTATACGGTAAAATCCGGATGCAGGGATGCTTATGTGGGAGAATTTGATACGGTGCATGCAAAACTGATTGCAACAACAGAACATGTTAGTGATGCTTTAAAATCAATCCGTGAATCTTCGAATCAGGTGGCACAGGGATCCGACCAGCTTGCAGTCAGCGCACAGGATCTTGCCAAAAATGCAACGGATCAGGCAGTGGCCGTTGATTCTTTAGCACAGAGCGTTTCAGAAATCACAGAACAGATTCTTGGAACAAGTAAGTCGATTGATATTGTACATGATAAAGCGAAAGACGTTGGAACAACAGCAGCGGTAAGCCAGCAGAAGATGACAGAACTGACAGAGGCAATGGAGCGTATTTCCGTGACATCCAAGGAAATCGGACAGGTTATCGAAGAAATTGAGAGTATTGCATCACAGACAAATCTGTTGTCCTTAAATGCATCTATTGAGGCAGCAAGAGCCGGTGAGGCAGGAAAAGGATTTGCAGTTGTTGCAGAGCAGATCCGTATGCTTGCTGAGAGCAGTGCAAATTCTGCAGATACGTCAAAACAGCTTTTGACAGAGAACCAGAATGAAGTAGAACACGGTAATCAGGTGACACAGCAGACGGCAGAATCTCTGACGGATGTTCTGAACGAACTGGATGCTATTGTGGGTGAGGTAGCAACGATCCGTACGGCATCTGATCGTGAGGCAGCCTTTGTAAAAGAGATCGAAGACAGCACGAAACAGATCAGCGACGCAATCCAGAGCAACTCTGCAGCATCGGAAGAAACATCTGCTACCAGTGAAGAACTTTCTGCAGAAGCAGATTCCTTAGAGGGCCTTGTAGAGCGTTTTAAACTGCGTTAAATGTTTGTTTAATACAGAGGAGAGAAAATGCAGATGAAAATAAAGGAAAAGATGATTGCTGTGGTTATGGCATTTGCAATGATGTTTACGTTTATTTTTGCAGGTGAAAGCAGTGAAGTAATCGCTGCTGCGAAAACAAAAGCATTAGAGATAAATGTTGATTTTGCCAGGAATGCAGCAAGTGGAGATGACAGCGGGATATATGTAAAGAGCCTGATTTCCAATAAAAAAATTACTTTTGGAAAGACTTATGTATTTCAGACAAAAATTTATGTGCCAGCCGTTTATATGAAAACTGGAAGAATATGGGTAAAACCTGCAGTTAATTTTTTTACAGGCAAAAATGGCGATACATATGCCGGAATGGCACAGTCTTCGAAAGAAGGATATTCTTATGATAAGAATTCGAAAGAAGTAAAAAAATATGGTGATTTTTATGTTGTCAATGTGAAAATACCATTGGATAACTGTGACAGGATTTCTGCATCAAAAGGAAGTGTGTATGGACATCTGTTCATCTCTGGTTTTAATAAGGCATATAAAGGAAGTATTTATGTTGATGATGTGACACTTACTGTAGATAAGAAATCAGTTGTAAAGCAAAATTATGAGAATGAAAAAAACGGTGGATGCTGGTATTATCTTAACAGGTCAGAAAAGGAATATACACCTGCTGTTGTTTCATTTTCTGGAAAGACATTGGATGTGACTAAGACATCGCTTACTATAAAAAAGGGTAAAAGAGCGACGATCAAAGCCACTGCAATGCCAAAAACAAAAATAACATATCAGTCTAAGAACAAGAAAGTCGCTACAGTAAACAGTAAAGGTGTTGTCCGGGGCATTCGGAAAGGAAAGACAACCATTCTTGTCACAGCGAATGGGAAAACTGTTAAAGTTCAGATTACCGTAAAATAATTTCAAATAAAAATCTGAAATTATTTCAAAAATAGGTTGACGAACCGGGAAAATATGTTATAATGCTATATAGTGCAATAAATATTACCCAAACAGTTGAATATGCACAATACGCAACTGGAGGGAGGTTAGGTGTGAGATAATGTCTAGTGTAATTGTAAAAGAAAACGAGACTTTAGATAGCGCTTTACGTCGTTTCAAGAGAAACTGCGCAAAAGCAGGTATCCAGCAGGAGATTCGTAAAAGAGAACACTACGAGAAACCAAGCGTAAAACGTAAGAAAAAATCTGAAGCAGCTAGAAAAAGAAAATACAACTAATAATTAGTTGTAGTGCAAAAAGACTACCGCATGTGTGGTAGTCTTTTTTTTCTCTGAGTGAGGTTATTTACCAGATATATTTTATTGCGATAATAAGTCTATTCGTAAGGTGGATAATCTTTAGAAATATCGTGGAGCAAAGGGCATGGTATTGCAGAAATGCATAAATATGTTTATAATATAAGAAAAGATGCATGAAATACGAATTTAAGATAGAGACAGAATATACGAAATGAGTAGAATGGAGATGATATTTTATGATTAATTTAAAAAACTGCCGGGTAATTATCCGTGAACAGAAAAAAAACAGTGTACTTGCAGACACGGTAATTCTTGGTCATAATCTGCTGACAAATATCATCAAAGTGCGGGCGAGTGCGATGGCATATCGCCCGAAAGAACCAGTGGGACTGCTTGTTTTTCTGGAGAACAAAATATATTCTTATTTAGGTACCGTACAGGGGGCGGTGATCGCAAACGAAATGTCGATTGCGCTATACGATGAAGAACAGAAAAAAGGCAGAAAATTTGAGCGTTATGAGATTGAAGCATCTGGCAAGATCGAAGGTGTCAGGATAAAAAATAACATGATAACGCTCCATAAGCCGATACCGGTTACCATCAAAAATATGAGCGCAAATGGTGTACTGTTTAAAGGAATTTCCGGCTGTCTGGACGTTGGAATGCAGCTACAGCTTTATATGGATGTAACTGATTCAGGAATGCGTTATGAGTATAAAGTGGTTCGTAAGCAGAACAGCAATCCGGAGACCGAAGAGTATGGTTGTAAAATGGTTGCAAAAAAGAAATGACAGAGATGAAAAAAGGAACTGTGAAATATTAAAAAGTAATAGCTCAACTTTCATATTTTCACAGCTCCTTTTTAAGTTCATGATATAATAAGACTGCCGAGCGAAGCGAGTGTAGATCACGATCATGTGCTGCTTTTGCACATGATATATTCTATTATTTAGATCAGGTATTTAATAGCCGAAAGTATCTCCGATCAGCAGTACTTTGATACGCCCTTTGATACCGCTTCTTCTGGTGATAACAACCTGGTTGCAGATACAGTCAGGTGAAAGGCAGTCGGCACATGTACCTGTCGTGGAACAAGGTGTCTTTTTATTAAGACGGATGCAGTTCTGTGGTGTGGCAACATTATGAATACGGCTTAAGGCTTCTTCTACATTAGCAGCCACCTTATTCATGCCGGTCAAAATAATAACGGTTTCCGGACCATAGATCAGTGCAGCAACACGGTTTCCGGTTCCATCGATATTCACAAGTTCACCGTTGGCTGTGATCGCATTGGTACTCATGAAATAAACATCACTGGAAAGTGCATCATGATACATTTTTTTTGTTTCCTCCGGTGTTTTTGCAGTAGAACGGTCGATTAAATGGATTGATGGATCGTGGCGGAGAGCCGTTAACATTCCGGTTTCCTCTAAAGTCATGGAGCCGCCGAAAGATACACTCTGTCCGTCTTTTAAGAAAGAAAATGCAAGTTTTTCCGCATCTTCCACAGTTGGACAGTAGTAACCTTCCATCTGGCGTTTTTCAAGATTTTTGATGATTGTTGCAGCAAGTGTTTCGTGGTATTTACTTTTGATTGTATCCATACATGTACTCCTTTTTATCATATTTGACAATGGATATATTTCAGCCGGACATTGGCAGTTATTGCGATAAATTCATTGTCACTGTGTGCTTCTTTTAGTATAGCACATATTCTTGACTTTTGGGACAGGATAGATAAAATAAAAGAATATGTGTTCCGTAAATAATGAATCATTACGAATGAAAAGAGACTGAAATGGAGGAACTTTATGAGTGAAAATCTGAAAAAGATGATTTCATATTATAAACCATATCTTGGAGTATTCTGGGCAGATATGTTTTTTGCTACGGTATCTGCAGCGGTTGCCCTTGTGATCCCGCTTGTGATCCGCTATGTGACTTCCACATTGATCTATTTAGAGCCGCAGGAGATATTAGGACAGATCCGGTGGATCGCTGTTATGCTGTTTGCACTTGTAGCGATAGACTGTTACAGCCGTTTTTTTATTGCAAACCAGGGGCATGTGATGGGCGCTAAGATCGAATATGATATGCGGGCAGAAATTTTTGCGCATTTTCAGAAACTGTCATTTTCCTTTTACGATGACCAGAAAGTCGGACAGCTGATGTCCCGTATTACGACGGATCTCTTTGATATCACGGAGCTGATGCATCATGGACCGGAAAATATTATTCTGTCACTGATAAAGATTATCGGTGCATTTATAATTTTAATGAGTATTAAACCGGCGCTGGCACTTGCTGCGTTTGCGGTGCTGCCGTTTATGTTTCTGTTTGCCTATTACATGAATGGAAAAATGCGTCGTGCGTTTCGCAGTAATCGTGAACGGATTGCAGATATCAATGCACAGATCGAGGATAACTTATCCGGTATCCGTGTGGTAAAGTCTTTTGCCAATGAGGATATTGAAAAAGAAAAATTCCGTCAGGGAAATGAAGGGTTTTTACGTGCAAAAAAGAACAGCTATTATTATATGGGAAGTTTTTCAGCGGGACTTGGCACTTTTACTACCCTGATCCAGGTCAATGTTATACTTGCAGGTGTGATTCTGATCGCAAAGGGAAGCGTGGATATCAGTGATCTGGTTACATTTTTACTTTATATCAGTGTGTTTACAGATCCGGTGAGAACCCTGATCGATTTTACGGAACAGTTTCAGAATGGTTATACCGGTTTTGAGCGTTTTCAGGAAATTATGGCGGTCGAACCCGATATTGCAGATAAACCGGATGCAAAAGAACTGGTCAATGTAAAAGGAAATATCAGTTTTGAGGATGTTTCTTTTAAGTATGAGGAAAATACAGAATGTGTATTAAACCATATTAATCTGAATGTTCCGTCAGGGGCATATATGGCACTTGTGGGATCATCGGGGGCTGGAAAGAGTACGCTGTGTTCTTTGATCCCAAGATTTTATGACGTGACGGCAGGGGCAGTAAAGATCGATGGATGTGATGTCAGGGATATCAGATTAAAGAGCCTGCGTGACCAGATCGGTATCGTACAGCAGGACGTATATCTGTTTGTTGGAACAGTTTTTGACAATATCCGCTATGGAAAGCCGGATGCGACACGTGAGGAAGTCATTGAAGCAGCAAAAAATGCCAATGCACATGATTTTATCATGTCGCTGCCGAATGGGTATGATACCGATATAGGGCAGAGGGGAATCAAACTTTCCGGTGGACAGAAACAGCGTCTTTCCATTGCAAGAGTATTTTTGAAAAATCCGCCGATCCTGATTTTTGATGAAGCAACGAGTGCTCTTGATAATGAGAGTGAGAAAGTTGTACAGGATTCTTTAGAGAAACTGGCGAAAAACCGGACAACATTTGTGATCGCACACAGACTTTCAACAATTAAAAATGCACAGCGTATACTTGTTTTGACGGAAGAGGGGATTGCCGAGGAAGGAACGCATGAAGAATTGCTGGCAAAAGGTGGAGTGTATGAGAAACTGTATCAGATGCAGTTTCATAAGTAAGGGTTATTGCAACAGGTTATCCGGAACTATGGATCAGTGAAAAACAGGGAGCACCGTGCCAAATATAAAAGTTTCATGAAATCTGTGCAAAAAATTGCAAAAGAAGAAAAACTAGAGTAAAATAGTAGTGTTTGTGAAGGGAGAGATAAGACAATGACAAAGATTGATATTATATCTGGTTTCCTTGGAGCCGGAAAAACAACATTTATTAAAAAAATGATCGAGGAAGTTTTTAAGGGCGAGAAGATCGTTCTGATTGAGAATGAGTTTGGTGAAGTCGGTATCGACGGAGGATTTTTAAAGGATGCCGGAATTGAGATTACAGAGATGAACTCCGGTTGTATCTGCTGTTCTTTAGTAGGTGATTTCGGTAAGAATTTACATGAAGTTATCGAGAAGTTCCATCCGGACCGTATTTTGATCGAGCCGTCCGGTGTCGGTAAATTATCTGATGTTATGAAATCTGTGATCGACGTGGAAAAAGATGAGGATGTCAAATTAAACGGACTGATCACAGTTGTCAATGCATTAAAGGCAAGCAAGCAGATGAAAGCATTTGGCGAGTTCTTTAATAACCAGATCGAATATGCGACGACTGTTGTTTTAAGCAGAAGCCAGAAGGCAACACCAGAGCAGTTAGAGCTTTGTGTAAAACAGATTCAGGCATTGAATCCAAAAGCTGCTGTTATCACTACTCCATGGGATGAGATCAAAGGTGAGCAGATCTTAAAAGTAGTAGAGGGACAGGATTCTCTGGAAGTAAAACTTCTTGCAGAGCAGCATGCAAAGGAAGAAGCAGAGGAACATGAGCATGAGCACCATCATGACCATGATCATGACGAGCATGAACATCACCACGATCACGACCATGATCATGAAGAGGACGAACACCATCATGACCATGATCATGACGAACATGAACATCATCATGACCACGATCACGACGAGCATGAACACCATCATGACCATGATCACGACGAGCATGAGCATCATCACGAACATGATGAGAACTGCACCTGTGGCTGTCATGACCATGAACACCATCACCATCATCATGCAGATGAGATATTTACAAGCTGGGGCAAAGAGACTCCTCATAAATTTACAAAAGAGCAGATCGAGGAAGTATTAAAGACGCTTTGTGAGACAGACGATTACGGTGAGATCCTCCGTGCAAAAGGTATGGTTGCAGATGTAAATGGTTCCTGGATCTACTTTGATATGGTTCCGGGTGAGTATGAGATCCGTGAGGGAGAGCCGGATTATACCGGAAGACTCTGTGTGATCGGTACACATATTGACGAACACAGATTAGAGGAGCTGTTTGGAATCGCGTAAAAGCGGAAGATCGGAGACTAGTGTGAAAAATAACATTTTTCACACGCAAGATTTGTGCTTACGCACAAACTTGAGATGCGCTGGATGGCAGCGAAAGAATGGAGATTTATATGAACGAGATACCAGTATATTTATTTACCGGTTTTATGGACAGTGGAAAGACGACTCTTGTAAAAGAGACGCTGTTTGATGATGGATTTACCGAGGGCGGAAGAAGCGTCGTGATCTGCTGCGAGGACGGAGATATCGAATATGATGAGGCAGAGTTAAAAAAGATCAATGCAAGACTCGTCATGGTAGAAAACGAAGAAGATTTTACAGAAGAATTTTTAAACAAGGTTCAGGCGGAATATCTGCCGGAGCAGGTGTTTATCGAATACAACGGTACCTGGGGCATGGGAACGCTGATGGATATGGAGCTTCCGAAACACTGGGTGATCGTACAGCAGTTAGCAACCGTGGATGCAACAACATTTGATATGTATCTTGCAAATATGCGTACTATGGTAATGGAACAGTTATTCCAGGCGGATGTTGTGATCTTTAACCGTTGTGATGACAGTACGGATAAAGGAAAATGCCGTCGTAATGTTAAGGCACAGAATCGTAAGGCACAGCTTGTTTTCGAACGCGAGGATGGCAGCTTAGATGAGCGCCCGGAGGAACTTCCGTTTGATCTTTCCGCGGATGTTATCGAAGTTACAGATGCAGATTATGCGATCTGGTACATGGACTGCATGGACAACCCTAAGAAATATGAAGGCAAAAAAGTATCTTTTCTTGCTCTGGTATATAATCCGGAAAAACTCAAAAAAGGTGTGTTTGTACCGGGGCGTTTTGCAATGACATGCTGCATTGAGGATGTGACATTTATCGGATTTAAGTGTAAATATGCGGATGAGGACAAGATTCCGCACAAATCCTGGATCAATATCACAGCGGAAGTGCATGTGGAATTTGCGAGGGAATACAAAGGAAAAGGACCGGTGCTTTATCCGGTATCGATTGAACCGGCAGAAAAACCGGAAGATGAGCTGGTTTATTTCTCGTAAACTGAAGATGCATTGAATAGGTGCGATGTGATGTATAAGATGGAACTTTAAATGTAACCTATGCAATATTAATGTATATATTTTAATAAGGACAGGTATTGGATGATCATTTCGTTTCCAATACCTGTCCTTATGTTTTTAGAAAATCGTAAGATCAACTGCTGGTATTTGCAGCTATTCTTCTTTGATGCCATGTTCTCTCATGTATTCGCCAATTTTTTTGTCGGAACCTAAAATGTGATTAATGAGCCATCCGGCTAAAAACTGGATCAGATCGATCAGATATTCCTGCTGGTTGTCATCCATATCGTCTAACTCGGTCAGATCAATTTCTACAAGACGTTCCACAAAAGCAGTATGTGCACGCTTCTGGGCATCAAGCTCCGGATACTGTATACGTTCCATCAGAGCTTCTTCATCATGAAAATGAATTTCGGTATAATCCTTTAATTCAGCAAGCAGACGCATGATCTCGTCATACTTGTCATGCAGAAGTTCTGCGTGGATCAGATCATTGGTATCATGGATGATCTCAAACAGGCGGCGATGTTCATTATCAACTAAATCAATACCGGTATGGTATTTTTCTGTAAAAGCAAATGGATCTTCCTCATTTGCAGAAATAGAAGACATCTTACCGATCATGATATCGCTGCTTAAAATATGGCGGTACAGCCAGCGTACCAGATAGGTAAGCAGTTCGTCGAAAGATTTTTTTGTTGCTTCCGGTGAGGAAGTGTCCAGGGAGAAACTGTTGACGGTTTTCGTAAAATCTTCATGTTCTTTTTTCTGAATCGGAAGTTCCGGATCATGAATACGTTCCATATAGGCCTCTTCATGGGCAAAATGCGTTGCTGCGTAATCCTTTAAGCCAGGAAGCAGATTTTTGGTAATGGCAGATACATCCATATTTTCTTTAGAAAGATCAATCGCTTCATTGATCATGTGGAATAATCTGCGGTGCTCGTTGTCTATTTCTTCAATGCCGATCAGGCAGTCATCTGTAAATTTGTACATGATAGAATCCTCCGTTGTTATTATAGTATAATACTTCAGGGTGCAGTGCACTGTTCATTGCTTACGCACATTATAGCATGAATCCGTGACAGAAAAAAGAAATAAAAAAGAAAATAAAAAAGAAAATAACATATTGACAAAGCCGCTTTAATGTATTAAAGTATACCCATAAAGAAAAACCGTTGAGAAAGAGTAGTAAGCGATTTTTGATATCACAGAGAGCTGCAGGCGGTGGGATTGCAGTATGGATGGATTTGCTGAATGGACTTTTGAGGGCGGCCTGAACAGATACAGTAGGCGTCGCCGGGAACCGGACCCGTTACCCATCCGGCATGTATGGTTGTACATGAAGCGAGTGGACTTTTCAGTCAATATGAGTGGTACCGCGATAATAGATACTATTACCGTCTCAGGCAAGAACCTGAGGCGGTTTTTTGTGTAATAAAAAAGTATTTTTTGTTACGCTGCATGACGAATTCCACCTCTCAAAACGGATTTTCCAAATTTAAAATCTGGAGGAAAAAATAATGAAGAGAAAAATGATGGCAGTAGTATTAATGATGGCAATGACAGCAGGTGTGCTTGGTGGATGCGGAAATAACGCAGGAAGTAATGCAAATGCAGATGAAAATGCACAGAATAATGCAGATACTGCAGAGATAAAAGAGGATGCGGACGGAAATGTGACAGAAGCTGCAAATGCAGATGGAACAGTTTATAAAGTAGGTATCGTCCAGTATGTAGATGATGCATCTTTAAATCAGATTGAGAAAGCAATTGAGGCAGAGCTTGATGCAAAAGGTGCAGAACTTGGTGTGACATTCGATTATGCAGATTATACCTATAACGGTCAGGCAGATTCTTCCACATTAAATCAGATCGCAACAGATCTTGTGGCAGAGAAAGTGGATGTGATCATTCCGATTGCAACTCCGGCAGCCATGATCATGCAGAACGCAACAGAGGATAACCAGATCCCGGTTGTATTTTCCGCAGTATCAGATCCGGTCAGTGCAGGGCTTGTTGCAGACTTAGAGGCACCGGGAGCAAATATCACAGGTACATCCGATGCACTTGACACCACGGCAGTCATGAAGCTGATCATGGCAGCCAACCCGGATGTTAAAAAGATCGGACTGTTATATGATAAGAGCCAGGATTCTTCTAAGGTACCGGTTGCAGATGCGATTTCTTTCTGTGAGGAAAATGGTATTGAGTACATTGAAAAGACAGGAACCACCAATGCAGAAGTATCCGCAGCGGCAGATGCACTTGTGGCAGAAGGAGTGGATGCAGTATTTACTCCAACCGATAATACGATCATGACAGCAGAACTTGCGATTTTTGAAAAATTTGCAGATGCAAAGATTCCTCATTATACAGGAGCAGATTCTTTTGCATTAAACGGTGCATTCCTAGGCTATGGAGTTAATTACACAGAACTTGGAACTGCAACAGCAGATATGGCAGCAGATGTTCTTGTAAATGGTGCGGATCCTGCAACAACAGCAGTCCGTACCTTAGACAGCGGTATTGTGACTGTCAATACAGAGACAGCGGCAGCCGTTGGTATTGATGATGGCGTGTTCAAAGATATGTGTGAGGAATTAAAAGAAGTTACGACTGCAGAAGAATTTGAATAAAAGCGGAATATAAGAAAAAATGAGCCGGAGGGGATTATGGGTTCAATCATTACACTTTCCATTGTACAGAGTGCGTTGGAACTTGGTTTTATCTATGCACTTGTTGCATTGGCATTATTTGTATCATTTTCCATATTGGATATTGCGGATCTGTCAACAGACGGCTGTTTCACGTTGGGCTGTGCGGTCTGTGCGACAGTGACGCTTGCCGGACATCCGGTGTTAGGATTGTTTGCGGCAGCCGCAGCAGGTGTGCTGTCTGGATTTGTTACCGCATTTTTACAGACCAGAATGGGCATTCAGTCAATCTTAGCCGGAATTATTGTAAATACCGGACTGTATACGATCAATATTGCAGTCATGGGGTTTGCATCCAATCTCAATCTTTTTTCCTGCGATACGGTATTTTCATGGGCGAAAGACCACATCGGAGGAACCTGGTATAAACTCATTGTCGCAGCAGTATTTGTTATGATTGTAGGCGTGATACTGGCATGGTTTTTAAATACGAGACTGGGACTTTCCATCCGTGCGACCGGTGATAACCCGGATATGGTAAGGGCATCAAGTATCAATACCGGACTTATGATCACGATCGGTCTTTGTGTGGCAAATGCCATGACAGGACTCTCCGGCGGACTGCTTGCACAGTATCAGAAATCCTGCGATATCAATCTTGGAACAGGAATGGTGACGATCGCTCTTGCGAGCCTGATCATCGGAGAATCGATCATTGGAAAAGGCGGAGTGTTAAAGCGTGTGGTCGGTGTAGTGCTAGGAAGCTGTCTGTATCGTTTTATCGTAGCGATCGCGTTAAGATTAAATGTTCCGGCAGAATGTTTAAAACTGGTATCATCACTCATCGTTGCGTTTGCGATCGCATTGCCTTATCTTAAGAAGCAGGCTGCGTTTGTGAAACAACGCCGCCAGGCAAAGGCTGAAAACCAGTTATATATGCAGCAGATCCAGAAACAGAACCAGAAGAAGGAGGAACCGTGATGTTAATTATGAAAAATGTCAGCAAGACCTTCAATCCGGGAACTGTCAATGAAAAATGCGCATTAAAAAATCTGAATCTGGAATTGAAGGATGGCGACTTTGCAACAATTATCGGAAGCAATGGAGCAGGTAAATCTACATTATTTAATGCGATCACCGGAGCATTTTTTATCGACCGGGGACTGATTGTGTTAGATGGGGAGGATATTACTTACCAGAAAGAACATGTGCGGAGCAAGGTGATTGGTCATCTGTTCCAGGATCCTTTAAAAGGAACTGCACCGCACATGACAATCGAAGAAAATATGGCACTTGCGTATCTGCGTGCAAAAACTTCAAAAAATGCCTACTTCAGCCGTATCAATGCGGCGGATAAAGCAAAATTCAGGGAGCACCTTGCACTGCTTGATATGGGGTTAGAGGATCGCATGAAGCAGCCGGTAGGACTTCTTTCCGGAGGACAGCGCCAGGCACTGACGCTTCTTATGGCGACGATGGTCACACCAAAGATCCTGCTGTTAGATGAGCATACGGCGGCATTGGATCCGGCAACCGCAAAAAAAGTGCTCGACCTGACCAGACAGATCGTTGCAGAGAGAAAGATCACCTGCCTTATGGTAACCCACAATATGCACCAGGCATTAGAACTTGGAAACCGCACGCTTATGATGGATTCCGGAAATATTATTCTGGATGTGAGCGGGGAAAAACGGGCAGGCATGACTGTGGAGGATCTGTTAGAACAGTTTGCGGTCTGTGCCGGAAAGCGTTTAGATAACGACCGTATCCTGTTTTCACAGGCGCAATAGTGTTTAAAATAAAGAAAATGGAATTTTTTGCAGGATCTGGCAGTAATAATTTAAGAAAAAACAGAAGTAATTGAGAAAAATGGAGGAAAGCCGTTGAAATTTAGCGTGTTTTCCTTTATTATGTTAAAGTATGAAAATAAATACTTTGACGGGCATGTTGATGTATATAAAAATGTTAGGAGGAGAATATGTATCCAATCGTAAGAAGAGAAAAACTGGCAGATAAGATTTATCTTATGGATGTCAAAGCACCTCGTGTGGCACAGTACTGTGAGCCGGGGCAGTTTGTAATTGTAAAGATTGATGAGGAGGGCGAGCGTATTCCGCTTACCATTTGTGATTATGACAGAGAGGCAGGTACGATCACAATCGTATTCCAGACTGTCGGAGCATCTACAGAGCGTATGGCATATTTACAGGAAGGAGACGCATTCCAGGATTTTGTAGGTCCGCTTGGATGTGCGTCTGACCTGATTGACGAAGATATTGAAGAATTAAAGAAAAAGAAGATCCTTTTCGTTGCCGGAGGTGTTGGTACAGCACCGGTATATCCGCAGGTAAAATGGCTGCATGAGCACGGTGTGGACTGTGATGTTATCATGGGATCTAAGACAAAAGATCTGTTAATCTTAGTAGATCAGATGAAGGAAGTTGCGACAAATCTCTATGTGACGACCGATGATGGTTCTTATGGATTCCACGGTATGGGAACTAATCAGTTACAGGAACTCTGGGATGCAGGAAAACGCTATGATCACTGTGTAGCGATCGGACCGATGATCATGATGAAATTCGTATGTAAGCTGACAAAAGAGCTTGGAATCCCGACCGTTGTTTCCATGAACCCGATCATGGTAGACGGAACCGGAATGTGTGGCGCATGCCGTCTGATGGTAGGCGGGGAAGTAAAATTTGCATGCGTGGACGGACCGGAGTTTGACGGACATCAGGTTGATTTTGACCAGGCGATGAAACGTCAGGCACAGTACAAAACAGAAGAGGGAAGAGCGATGTTAAAGCTGCAGGAAGGTGATACACATCACGGCGGCTGTGGCAACTGTCAGTAGGGTTGAGCGTTTGAAAAGGAGATAGAGAGAATGGACGTATTAAATAGAGTACCGGTTCGCGAGCAGGAACCACAGGTTCGTGCGGCTAACTTTGAAGAGGTATGTTTAGGATATAACGAGGAAGAGGCAAAAGCTGAGGCAGCACGCTGCTTAAACTGTAAAAATGCGCAGTGTATGAAGGGCTGTCCGGTATCTATCAATATCCCGGCATTTATCGCACAGGTAAAGGAAGGAAACTTTGAGGAGGCATATCACATTATCAGTCAGTCTTCCGCACTTCCGGCAGTCTGCGGACGTGTCTGCCCACAGGAGAGCCAGTGTGAAGGAAAATGTATCCGCGCAATCAAGGGTGAACCGGTTGCAATCGGTAAATTAGAACGTTTTGTTGCCGACTGGGCAAGAGAAAATGGTATTAAACCGAAAAAAGCAGAGAAATTAAACGGACATAAGGTTGCAGTCATCGGTTCCGGCCCTGCAGGTTTAACCTGTGCCGGTGATCTGGCAAAACTTGGTTACGATGTAACGATCTTTGAAGCACTTCATGAGGCAGGCGGTGTATTGATCTATGGTATTCCGGAATTCCGTCTTCCGAAACAGAAGGTTGTTGCAGCAGAGGTTGAAAATGTAAAAGCACTCGGTGTTAAGATCGAGACAAACGTTGTCATCGGTAAATCTGTTACGATCGATGAACTGATGGAAAATGAAGGGTTTGAGGCTGTATTTATCGGTTCTGGTGCCGGACTTCCAAGATTTATGGGTATTCCTGGAGAACAGGCAATGGGTGTATTTTCTGCAAATGAGTTTCTGACCAGAAATAACCTGATGAAAGCATTTAAGGATGAGTATGATACACCGATCAAAGCCGGCAAGAAAGTCATTGTTGTCGGTGGTGGTAACGTTGCTATGGATGCTGCAAGAACGGCAAAGAGACTTGGGGCAGAGGTACACATTGTATACCGTCGTGGTGAGGAAGAACTTCCGGCGCGTGTTGAGGAAGTACATCATGCAAAAGAAGAGGGAGTGATCTTTGATCTGCTCCAGAACCCGACAGAGATCCTTGTAGATGAGAATGGCTGGGTTAAAGGTGCGAAGGTCATTAAGATGGAACTCGGTGAGCCGGATGCATCAGGAAGAAGAAGTCCGGTAGAGATTCCTGGATCTGAATATGAGATCGAGGCAGATACCGTGATCATGTCACTTGGAACTTCCCCGAACCCGCTTATTTCTTCTACTACAAAAGGTCTTGAAATCAACCGCAGAAAATGTATCATCGCAGAAGAAGAAAATGGTGCTACTTCAAAGGCAGGTGTATTTGCCGGTGGTGATGCTGTAACAGGAGCTGCAACTGTAATTCTTGCCATGGGTGCAGGAAAAGCTGCCGCAAAAGGTATTGATGAATATTTAAGCAATAAATAAAAATAACTGCGAAGAAAGATATATTTAAGAAAAATGCCGGAATCAGTGATAAAAAGCTGATATCCGGTACTTTTTTGTTAGAAATTGTATCAGATATCTAATTTTTTTATAAATGTTTCTTAACACATCTAAAATATTCATTAAATCTTACCTAAAACCCACTTTTTTTCAAAATAATGGTTATACTTGTAAGCAAAGTTATGATGAATTGTAAATGCGCCAGAGCGATAGTGAGTAAATACTAAGAGGTATGGCTATATGGAGGAAAACGTGAACCAGACAGAGAAAGAAATGGCAGAAAACGAGAAGCAGAAACAGGCAGAAAAAGCAGTGACAGAAAACAAAAATCAGAAACAGGCAGAAACAATCCGGGGACTGACCGCACAGCAGGTGGCAGAGCGAATGGAAAAAGGTCTCTGGAATAAAAAAGCAGAGTCGGCTACAAAGACGACAAAAGAAATTATAAAATCAAATGTATTTACATATTTTAACCTGATATTTTTAGTGATCGCGTTATTGTTAATCGGCGTTGGTGCTTTCCGTGACCTGACTTTTCTTCCGATCATCATTGCAAATACATTGATCGGTATTGTGCAGGAAATCCGTTCTAAAAAAGTACTGGATGATCTTTCTATTTTAAACAGTCCTAAAACAAGGGTGATCCGGGATGGCAGTAAAAAGGAGATTCCCGCGGATGAACTGGTACTGGATGATATTGTGGAGCTTTCTGCGGGCGGACAGATACCAGCGGATGCGGTTGTGTTAAACGGACAGTTAAATGTCAATGAATCACTTCTTACCGGTGAGTCAGATGAGATCGTAAAGAAAAGCGGGGACGAACTTCTGTCCGGCAGCTTTGTGGTGTCAGGAAGCTGTCTTGCACGACTGACAAAGGTTGGAGAAGAGTCTTACATATCGAAATTGACACATCGGGCAACCCAGACAAAAGAAGGGGAACAGTCAGAGATGATCCGTTCTTTAAACCGTCTGGTACAGGCAGTTGGTATTGTAATCATTCCGATCGGTGTGGTTCTTTTTGTGCAACAGTTTGTGTATGCAGGTACTCCTTTGCGGGACAGTGTAACAAGCATGGTGGCTGCGATCCTTGGTATGATACCGGAGGGACTTTATCTGTTAGCAAGCGTTGCTATGGCGGTAAGTGCCATGCGTCTGGCAAAACAGCAGGTTTTAATCCACGACATGAAATGTATTGAAACGCTAGCGAGAGTGGATGTACTCTGTGTGGACAAGACGGGAACGATCACAGTTCCCGACATGGAGGTAGATACTTTTGTTCTCACAGAAGATCTGATGAAAACGGTTCCGGATGGAGATGATGGTACCAGGGTTTATGTCGATGCAGGAGACAGGGAAGAACAGGAACAGAAATATCGACAGGTCAGAGAAAAAATCGCTGAATTTGCTGTAAACATGAATGCAGATAATGCAACGATGGAGGCGGTCAAAGCATACTTTAAGACAGGGAATACCGTGAATATAAAAAAAGCAGACAAAGTGTTTGCATTTTCATCCAAAACAAAGTACAGCGGAATCATTTCCGGGGGAGACAGTTATCTGATCGGGGCACCGGAGTTTGTGCTTCGGGAAGATTATGAGCATTATAAAGAAAAAATTGAAGCATACAGTGAGAAAGGATATCGTGTCCTTGTGTATGGCAGATATGAAGGAGTTTTAGACGGACAGAAACTTACGGAAAAGGCATTGCCGGTTGCATTTATCATGCTGACAAATGCCATTAGAGAGGGGGCAAAGGAAACCTTTTCCTATTTTACAGAGAGAGGTGTTGAGATCAAGGTAATTTCCGGTGATAATCCAAAGACAGTTGCAGAGATTGCACAAAAAGCCGGAATCTGTGGCGCAGATAACTACGTGGATGCTTCCACACTGACGACGGATGAGAGCATTGCGCAGGCAGTGATGAAATATCAGATTTTTGGCAGGGTGACACCGGATCAGAAGTTAAAATTTGTGGAAGCACTGAAAGCACAGGGAAGAACAGTTGCCATGACAGGCGATGGCGTCAATGATGTGTTGGCACTAAAGGATGCGGACTGCAGTATTGCGATGGCATCGGGGAGCGAGGCGGCATCACAGGTGGCGCAGCTTGTGCTGCTGGATAATGACTTTTCGAGGATGCCATCAGTAGTGATGGAAGGCAGAAGAGTGGTAAACAATATTCAGCGTTCAGCAAGTTTATATCTGGTAAAAAACATATTTTCCATGCTGCTGGCAGTATTTTCCATGATTTTTATGATCAATTATCCATTGGAACCATCTCAGATATCATTGATCAGTATGTTTACGATCGGCATACCATCCTTTGTGCTTGCGTTAGAGCCGAATAAAGACCGTATACAGGGACATTTTATGACAAATGTACTGTTAAAGGCGTTGCCAGCCGGACTTACTGATTTTCTGGCTGTCAGCAGTCTGGTGCTGTTTTGTCAGGAATTTGGTGTAAACGAAGGAGATATATCAACGTCCTGTACGATCCTGGTCGCCATTGTTGGATTTATGATCTTATATCAGATCGCAAAACCAATGACAATCGGGCACCGCGTGTTAATGGTGGGAATGGTTGCCGGATGGCTGTTCTGCATGATATTTGTCAGCCATCTGTTCGCAATCAGGGATATCTCAATGCAGTGTATGATGCTGACAGCGGTATTTGCAATCGCAACGGAACCGGTTTTACGTTATCTGTCGAAATTTGTGGAGTGGCTGCGTGGAAGTCTGCTGGTATTGAAAAAGAAGATACACCGGGTGACAGCATAAAATGGGATAATGCTTTGGTAAGAAATAACAAGATAAAGAAATAGCCGCCCCGGTTTGAAAGACGGAGCGGCTGTTCAAGTGAAAGTAGTGATTTTGGAATGAACGGTTATTCCAGATTCAGATGTTTTTTAATAATAACCATGCACACGATATAGAAAATCACACATTCGATGATCGAAAAGAGCAATCCGGAATGCAACATAGAAGAAAAGGCTGTACCGAATGCAGCGTTTTCAGAGACATCATAGACAGCGACATTGATGTTATTCATGAAACCGAAATATCCGGTAAGTACCATGAGGATGGAAGCTGCGATCTGACCTAACATGTAAAACACAATTCCGGCACCGATGGAAGCACCTATTTTATGTTTTGTAAAAAGCTGGCCGATAGAACCGCTGGCGAATACCATCAGAAGATACTGCAGGCAGGATATGATCATGGAAAGAATCATATAAATAATAAAGGTATGAAATGGTATGCCAAACAGATTTTTGAAATCTGCCATAGCCATATAAAAGTCTGAATCAAACGAAAATCCTCTGTTTGCTGCGCAGCCTAAGAAAATGATCGACAGAAACAGGATGATTAAGGATAACATCAGCCAGCAAAAGGAAACGAACAGTTTTACATTGAACGTCGACATCTGACCAACCGGCAGTGTGTGTGTCAGGTATCCCTGATCGGAATACATGGTTTTATAAAAATGAACACACATATATACGTAGCTTACCACGAAAAGTGCAAATACACCAAGTACATAAAATACCATAGCTGCTGTAAAGAAAATCTCCTGTATCTGGTTCGTCATACCTGCAGGATCACTGTTACTGTACATGGCAATGCAGCCGAGAATGGTGACGAATGCCATGATGCCGTAGATGATGAACATTAATTTGTATGTGTTTTTAAATTCGTATTTCAATAATTTTCCTAACATCTGAATACCTCCCGGAACAGTGCATCGATGGATTTGCCTTCCTCGGCGCGGATATCATCAACGGAAGAGGAAAGACGGATCTGTCCATTCTGGATAAAAACGACCTGATCTAAAATATTTTCGATATCAGCGATCAGATGTGTGGAGATCAGGATAGAAGCAGACGGATCATAATTGGTTAAGATCACATCTAAAATATAATCTCTTGCAGCAGGATCGACACCCGCGATCGGCTCATCTAAAATATATAATTCCGCTTTCCGGCTCATGACAAGGATAAGCTGTACCTTCTCTTTGGTTCCTTTTGACATGCTTTTTAGAGAATCATTTGGATTAATATTCAGTTTTTGCAGCATATCGTAGGCGCGTTCCCTGTCGAAATCTTCATAAAAGTCCTGAAAGAAAGCGATGACTTCTTTCACACGCTGGTTCATGTTCAGGTAAGTGTGATCCGGCAGGTAGGAAATGTGGCGTTTACTCTCGACACCGATCGGATTTTCTTTGTAATAGAGTGTGCCGGAAGTCGGGGTTAAAAGTCCGTTGATCATTTTAATCAGTGTTGTTTTTCCACTGCCGTTTGGACCGAGAAGTCCTATGATATGACCACTTTCGATCGAAAGATCAATGTGATCGATCGCAGTTTTATTGCCAAACTTTTTCGTAAGATCTTTACATTCAAGTAATGTGTCCATCATTTTTCTCCTTTCATGGTCTGATCGATCATAGCCAGAATTTCATTTTCCTGAAAGCCGAGCTGCTGCATAAATGAGAGCAGTTCTGTAATTTTATCTTTTGCAAGTGTTGATTTTAATTCATCGATCATGGAAGTGTCCTCCGTAATAAAGCGTCCTGTTGTCCGTTGTGAGAAAACAAGACCGGTTCGTTCAAGTTCTGAAAAAGCCTTCTGCATCGTATTTGGGTTTACCGCTGCTTCGGCAGCAAGATCACGGACGGAAGGCAGTTTGTCTCCGGGTTTATATTTGCCGGAAATGATGTCCATTTCGATCCGCTCTACGATCTGTATGAAAATAGGGCGGTCGGAATTAAGGTTCCATGCCATCGTATCACCTCGTTTCTTTGTACTAATGAAATAATACAATAGTACAAGAGGAGTGTCAAGAATTTTTTTGTAAAGTATTTTTAATTTGTGACGATATAAATGATATAACAGAAGAAAGCTAAGGATGGCGTCTGATTTTCAAGGAATGAAATAACCGGGAAACAGGCGCCATTTTTGCGTTGCTTTCCAGCGCATTTCAAGTTTGTGCGTAAGCACAGATCTTGCGTGTGAAAAATGTATTTTTATACTGAACCCTCCGGGGGAGCGCTTATCTGTTATAAAATGAGTTGTGAAATGGGGAAAATGAGTATGAGAGTTGGGAACAGATTAAACAGCACCATTGTGCGTGCGCGGATGAACCGTATTGCAAAGACAAGAATATTTTCGACAAAACAGCAGAGAACAAAAAAGAGTATTTCAGGAAGTTCGGGTCAGTCGATCAGTCAGCTTCTTTCAAAATTAAATGCAAATAGTGGGAAAACATCATCTGCGGCGCAGTTGATCGCAAACAGAGACCAGACACTTTTATACAGTGGAATGGAGACGGCTGCGGAACGTGTGGAAAAACGGTTGGGGAAGTTTTTAAAAACAGATGGTACTTCTGTATTTGACGGGGAAGATGAGGCAAAAGTGAAAGAGAATGTGACAGATCATATAGAGTCATTTGTAAATGACTATAATTATCTGATGAAACGTCTTACACAGTCCGGCGACAGCGTGGATTCAAATTTTGCCAAAAAGCTGAAGAATTATGCAAATGCGGAAAATAAAGAACTCCGTGAGATCGGAATTACGATAAATGGTGACGGAACATTAGAGCTGGATGAAAAGAAATTAAAGGCAGCCGACATCAGCCAGATAAAGAAAATGTTTGCCGGTGAAGATGGGTTTGCCGAAAAAGTGTCAGATCTGTCAGGACAGATCAGCAAATATGCAAAAGAAAAGGTGACGGAACTCGAAAAATCAAATGTGACGGCGAGCAGTAACTATAACCGTTATGCACGCTATACAAACGGCACACAAAATAGCAGCAGTTATTATAACAATGGCTATTATAACAGTAAGGCATAATGACAGAGCAGTTTTATGGGGATGACTCTGTCAGAATAAAAAAGACCGCAAAAGAAGAATGGGTGCAGTCCGAATTCAGGGAACAGGAGAGATACCGGAGAAATTATTATGGTACGATTTTTCTTGAGATTTTGTTAGATAAGATGCAACAGAAAGAAAGGGTACTGTATATTGAGACGGTAAAAGCACCTCGGGTCGTGCGCATAAAGCGGAGAAAAAAAGATCTGGATCCGAAAAAATGTGATGAAGTGGAGCGGCAAAAAGAGACTGTCACAAAAAACTGTGATGCGCACAAGCCAAAAGAATCGATGGTATCCGGAACACGGTCTGTGCCGCCTGCACAGAATGTGCAGGATATGCCGGTCGTACCGGAAATAAGATTGTCAAATGGATCGGAAGAGCAGAGAAGGGGTTCGCATGCGGAGCTTATGATAAGTACTGGTATGTCACAGGAAAGTCGAAACGCAGGCAGCAGTCCGGGTGGAAATCAATGCTCTACGGCGTATTCCATGGAATGTTGTTCTGTGAAATATTGTTCCATGGAAGGGTGTTCCATGGAATCTTCCGCGAGTGTTTCAAAAACCGGACTTACTCCGGTTCAAAAAGAAACGATTCTTGTGTGGGCGTCGGGAGATATTTTAGAATTGACTGTGATGTCAGAACTGCCGGAAATATCGGGAACTTATAATGCGCGGGCGTGTATGGTGTAGGTGCGGCTTAACTGCCGTTGCCTGCATTACAGGTGCGAACAGCAGCGCTTTTTGTGTAAATTGCACAAGAAAATTCAAATGAGTTGCATACTAAGGATGACGTATGATAAAATAACTCAAAGCATATTTCTACGATGCAGACATCTATCCGGTGCTATAATTACGAATCCGGCAATTCTGTCTGTATGACTATCAGGATGTATACATCCGTCTAAAATTCAAAAAAACATTTCAGAAATCTATGCTTTTTATCCACAAAAATGAAAAGCGGGAGATCTGGATGAGCCTCCTGCACACAGGAGGAACCGAATATGAAGAAGAGCACACAGGTATCAGAAAAGATACCGACAGCCAACCGTCAGTACAAAGACACTGTATTCCGCATGCTGTTCTCAGAGAAAGAGAATCTCTTATCCCTGTACAACGCAGTGACCGGAAACCATTATCAGAATGCGGAAGCCCTTAAGATCGTCACGTTGGAAAACGCAATCTATATGGGAATGAAAAATGACCTGGCATTTATGTTAGAGACGAATATTTATCTCTATGAACATCAGTCAACGATCAATCCCAATATACCATTGCGGGATCTGATCTATATTGGGATTGAGTATCAGCAGTTTGTGAACGATAAGTCACTGTATTTGTCAAAGCTGCAGA
>NZ_QSCK01000003.1:64071-153229 GCF_003463035.1 Roseburia sp. OF03-24
CTCAGAGAAAGAGAATCTCTTATCCCTGTACAACGCAGTGACCGGAAACCATTATCAGAATGCGGAAGCCCTTAAGATCGTCACGTTGGAAAACGCAATCTATATGGGAATGAAAAATGACCTGGCATTTATGTTAGAGACGAATATTTATCTCTATGAACATCAGTCAACGATCAATCCCAATATACCATTGCGGGATCTGATCTATATTGGGATTGAGTATCAGCAGTTTGTGAACGATAAGTCACTGTATTTGTCAAAGCTGCAGAAGATTCCGGCACCGAAGTTTATGGTGTTTTATAATGGAACGGATGCAGTGGACGACCGGGTCGAACTGCGTTTGTCTGAGGCATATGAGCATCTGGCTGGAGAGCCGGATTTAGAGTTAAAAGTTCTGATGCTGAATGTGAACGAAGGACACAATAAAGACCTGATGGAACAGTGCCAGACGTTGAAGGAATATGCCATTTATGTTGCGAGAGTCCGAAAATATGCATCAGAGCTGAATCTGAATGATGCAGTTGAAAGGGCAATCACGGAATGCATCAAAGAAGGAATCTTAGTCGATTTCTTGCGGAAGAATCGCTCGGAGGTAATGTGAAAAATGAGATTTTTCACATGCAAGTTTGTACTTACGTCCAAACTTGTTATGCGCAAAAGACAGCGTAAAAAGGAGAAAAGATGGTAAGTATATTAGAGTATGATAAAGAATGGGAAGAAAAGAAACTCCGAAAGGCAGAATATGAAGCTGGTAAAGAGGAAGGCAAAAACGAAGGAATTGAAATAGGCAGAGAAGAAGCTATGGCAGAAATGATTCACAATATGATTAAGTCCGGCTTCCCAATAGAAAAAATCATAGACGCAACTGGAAAAACACTCTCAGAAATAGAACAATATTTATAATCGAGCAGATAAAGACGACGTTATTCGGAATATGTACAGATTGGGTTATTCTACAGAAAAGATTGCCGAAGATGTTGATAAAACTATAGAAGAAGTGGAAAAAATATTTAAGGAATAATCAACGATGATATCGGATTAAAAAATAATGCAATGAGCGGTAAATAACAAAATCCTCTATAAACAGAAAAACAGGTGGCAGGTAGCATCTGGCTGTTTATAGGGGATTTTATTTGTTCTGACGAAAAAGGATGAAAAAGTACAAATATTATTTTATAATAAAACTTTATTGATATACGATAAAAACATATTGCAAAAAATAAAATATATGTGTATAATAAAATGCAGGAAGAAGCAAGTTTGGATTCAGCATTTTTGCAGTCAAAAACTTGAAAGCTGAATTGAAAAATGAATCAGAAAAAGGAGAAGTATTTATGCAGCAAAAAGAAATTTCACGATGGTTAAAAGCAATCACAATTGTACTGGCACTGATGGGAGCGGTGTTTTTTCTGTATATTATGCCGGTACTTGCGATATCATGGAGAGATGCGGATGAAACACTGGCGTATCTTTTTATGCCGGGACTGTTGTACGGCTGGTGCATAGGGGTGATCTGTTATGCGATTCTGTACCAGTTCTGGAAAGTATGTGTGCAGATTGGAAAAGATAATTCATTCTCGAAAGAAAATGCAAGATGTTTTCGAAATATCAGCCATTTCGCATTACTGCTTGCGGTTGTGTGGTTTGCAGGAATTGTTTTTCTGGTATTTTTAGCAGTCAGACAGCCGGGAGTCAGTATTTTTATGATTACTGCGGTTTTGATTTCAGTTATGATATCCATTTTGGCAGCAGCATTATCACATCTGATTCTGAAGGCTTATGAATTAAAACAGGAAAATGAACTTACGATATAATGAGAGCAAGAGAGTCAACATGCTTGTATGATTGACGAACGACGAATTGGATCATGTGCTGATTTTGCACATGATATAGTGAAGGAGAGAAAAATGGCAATTATCATAAATATAGATGTAATGCTTGCAAAACGGAAAATGAGTGTGACCGAACTTTCGGAAAAAGTAGGCATTACAATGGCAAATATTTCCATACTGAAAAATGGAAAGGCAAAAGCAATCAAAGTGGACACTTTAAACAAGATCTGCCGGGCATTGGACTGCCAGCCGGGAGATATTTTAGAATATGTTAAAACAGATGAGGAAACTTAACGTTTTGTGTGAAATGAAGCGGAATCATAACAGGTTATGGAAAGATGAAGCGGGAACATGACAGTTTATTGGAGAAGGAAGAAGAGAAGGGAGCATAAAAAATGGATCAGAATCTTACAGTCAGTTACGAGGAGCAAAAAGCGCAGTGGCAGGAAAAAAGAAAACAGCAACAGAAAGAAAATGCGGAGATTTTTAAGAAACTTGCGCCGGCAAGTTTTGTTTACGCACTGATCTATACGGTCTGTATTTACAAAAATATGACAGGAGCTGCAGTGCTTCTGTGGGTTGCGGCAACGATCGGATATATTTGTTACATCGTTAAAACGGTAAAAGAAAGGAAAATTTTTAACACAACAATATTTTTCGCTGCATATATGCTGATTCTGGCGGTCAATACATTTACGACCGGAAATGAGTGGATTATCTGGATGAATTATTGCTGGATTTTTGCATTCACAGTGTGCTTCCTTATACGAAATCTGGCAGATAAAAATCAATGGGATTTTTGGGAGTATCTGTGCAGTGGAGTAAATGCTGTATGTGGAGCGATTAGCAGTATTACAAGACCATTTGGTGATGGAAACGATTTTATCCGTTTACGTGAGAAGAAGGAAAATGGAAAAGTGCGTGAGATCCTGATCGGAATTGCAATAGCAATACCGGTGGTTCTTCTGATCGGTGGATTGTTAGTGTCAGCAGATCTGGTATTTTCAAGTATGATCACAAAATTTTTTGCAGGAATCAGGATTCCGGCAAATCTGGCAGGAATTTGCTGCATGTTATGCTTTGGTTTTATTTCATCTTACTGTGGTGTCAGATATTCGGCATATAGAAAAGAACGGCAGGACAGGAAAACAAAAATTTTTACAGAAACGACAGCGATGCTTACGGTAACAGTCCTGGTTGCAGTATTATATGTTGTATTCTGCGGCATACAGATCATATATCTGTTTGGCGGTGGCGGGGAGCTTCCGGAAGGAGTTACCTATGCCGAATATGCAAGACAGGGATTTTTTCAGCTTCTTTTGGTATGCATCTTAAATCTTGGAACAGTTCTTGTAATGGAACATTTCTTTCAGAGGAGCAGGGCAGCAGATATCGTCTGGACTGTGATCTCCGTATGTACGATGATTATGACGGCATCAAGCGCATGGCGAATGATCCTGTATATCAGGGCATATCAGCTTACATTTCTGCGTGTTGTTGTACTGACGGTGCTGGCAGTGATCGCGTTTCTTATGGCAGGAACGATCTGTTATATCTGGAACCGCAGGTTCCCGTTGTTTACGTATGGAATGGCGGTTGTGTGCATCAGTTATGTGCTGTTTGCCTTTGCCCATGTGGATGCTGGGATTGCCGCCTATGATCTGGCGCAGATTGAAAATGGAAATGCCGCGGGAGATTACAGTTATCTCTCATGCTTATCAACCGATGCGGCACCTGTGATCGCAGAGTACTTAAAAGATCATCCGGAAAACATTTATTATGGGGATGAAATGTATAACTGGAAGTGGGAATATATGCAGGAAAATAACAGAATGAACCAGCCTGTGACACTCCGGACATTTAATCTGTCTTATCTGCATGCCCAAAGAGCATTTTCAGAAAAATAGGTCAAAAGTATCAAATTATTGTCATAAAACTAAGATTTATTTACAAATGTTCTCCTGTTTTGTATAATGAAACAAAGTTGTTGTGAAAATTTGTGATGAGGAGAACAAAGGATGAAAGGAAAAAGAGTTGGAAAGCTGATTGCATTGTTTGCAGTGACAGGCATACTTGCAGGATGCGGCGGAAAAACAGGTGGTACGCCGGATGATTATGCAACAAACGATGGTTATTTAACGACGGAAGCAGTCGGAAACGGCAGCGGCAGTTCGCAGTCGGAAACGGGACAGACATCAGGTACAGCAGGAATTGCCAAAGAAGATATAAAAGTTGGTGTACTTTATATCTCAGACCCGGATGAGGGGAGCGGATATTCTTACACACATGATCTGGGCATCGTGGGAATGCAGGAAAATCTGGGATTAAGCGATGATCAGATCGAGAGAAAAATTGTGGACGATTCAGATGCAAAAGCAACGGAGGAGGCAATCGAAGCCTGTATTTCGGATGGATGTAATATTATTTTTACAACCAGCTGGGGTTATATGGAAGTGACGGCAGAGATGGCGGAAAAATATCCGGATATCTATTTCTCACATGGAACCGGCTATATGTCAAATGGAAAGAATTTTAATAATTATTTCGGCCGCATCTATCAGGTAAGATATTTGAGTGGTATCGTAGCAGGTATGAATACAAAGTCGAATAAGATCGGTTATGTGGCAGCGCAGGATTCGTCAAATTCTGAGGTGACAGGGGGAATCGATGCATTTGCGATCGGTGTGGAATCTGTAAATCCGGATGCAGAGATTTATGTGGCAGTCACAAATAGCTGGTATGATCCGGATAAGGAAAAAGCAGCATCCGAACAGCTCTTAGATATGGGCTGTGATGTGATGGCACAGCATTGCGATACACCGTATCCACAGACACTGGCACAGGAGCGGGGAGTTTATGGGATCGGTTATAACTCGGATATGAGTAAAGAAACGCCGGATGCCTGTCTGACAAGCGTGATCTGGAACTGGAGTGCATATTATACGTCAGCGGTCAAAAGTATTATCAATGGAACGTGGGATGGATCCAATTATTATGGAGGTATGGCAGAGGGACTGGTACAGCTGACGAATCTGGCTTCATTTGCGGCAGAAGGAACACAGGAAAAAGTTGACGAGGCGACTGCAGAGATCTTAAGCGGTACAAACAATATTTTTGACGGAGTGATGGAGACGAATACAGGGGAGACAGTTGGAACAGAAAACGGAACCTTGGATGATGCAACGATCTCAGGTGGTATTGACTGGTATTATAAAAACGTTGTGATTGTGGACTAGGGGAGGATAAAATTATGAAATTAACAATTCGGAAAAAAGTTTTACTCTGTTCTTTGATTCCACTGCTCCTGTTAGGCGGGATTATCCTTCTGATCGCATCAACGATCGTAAAAGGTGTGATCATTGATCAGATGGAAAATTCGTTAAAGGGAACGGCAATCGCAACGCAGGCCGCTTATGACCAGAATGCAGGAACTTATTTACAGGCAGAAAATGGGGATATCTGGAAAGGAAGTTATAATATTTCCCAGTCGGAAAACCTGGTTGATACGATTAAACAGGAGTCCGGGATGGATGTAACATTTTTCTACGGATCGCAGAGAATCATGACCTCTGCAGTTGACAAAAATGGTAACAGGATATTAGGAAGTCCGGCGGGGGATAAAATTGTTGAAAAAGTATTAAATGGCGGCGAGGGGTATTTCAGCGATAATGTATCCATGGATGGTACGATTTACTACGGATACTACGTTCCAGTCTATCAGAAAGGTGACAGCAGTACTCCGGTCGGAATGGTATTCGCAGGTGCAGAAAAAGAGAAAATATCCAACAGTGTCATAAAGATTATCAATACGATCGTAGCGATCGTACTTGTGGTACTTGTCATCTGTATTATAATCGTGGAGATCAGCGCAACTTCCATTACACGTGCATTAAAAAAGGGAATCGCCAGTGTGCAGGAAGTGTCAGCAGGACATCTTGATGTAGCGTTTGACAGTAAAATTTTAGAGCGGAAAGATGAAGTCGGTGATCTGACGAAAGCAATACAGAATCTGCAGAATGAGCTGCTAAAGATCATTAAGGGTATCAAGGGAAGTACGGATATGCTGATGGAGGCATCCAATACGTTAGAAGATACCTCCCATCAGACTTATGATGGAATGCGTGAGGTGGAGGCAACCGTTGATTCTGTTACAAACGGTGCAAATTTACAGGCAGAGGATGCGAAGAAGGCGTCAGATAATGTGAAATATATGGGAAATCTGATCATTGAGACAGGAAAGGCAGCAGATGAGCTGAATGACAGTGCAGATCAGATGAAGCAGTCAAGCGATGCAGCAGTTGTTACGATCGATGAATTAAAACGTATCAGCGAAGAGGTAAAGGAGGCTGTTGCAACGATCGCAGACCAGACGAAACAGACGAATATCTCGGCACAGAATATTCAGAAAGCATCACAGTTTATTTCTGAAATCGCGTCCCAGACAAACCTGCTTTCTTTAAATGCAAGCATTGAAGCTGCACGCGCAGGTGAAGCGGGAAAAGGTTTTGCAGTTGTGGCATCAGAGATACAGAAACTTGCAGAACAGTCCGATACGGCGAGCGGTAATATAGGTGAAATTGTAAATACTTTGATCGCAAATTCCGAACGTGTGGTTGAGACGATGGGCAGGACACAGGAAATTATTGAAAAACAAAATATGCATATTGAGAGTACGGAACAGATGGTAAACGGTGTCATGGGTGAGATTGATGCATCTATCGAACGGATCCGTCAGATTGAGAGCCGGACAAGAAAATTAGAGAGTGCAAGAGCAGAGATCATAGATGTCATCGATTCCCTGTCGGAGATTGCACAGCAGAACGTTGAGGGAACTATGCAGACGAGTGCATCTATTACCGAAATAACGGACAGCTTTCAAAATATTGAAGATTCCACAGAAAATCTGCGTAATATGGCAGATATGCTTGCACACAATATCAGACATTTTAATATATGATAAAAATACGGCCCTAAGCTGCAGAATACGGAGGCAGAAAAGATGGAAGTGCTTGCTGTTTTTGATGAGAAAAATTATGATGACACAACGAAGGTATATGAGAAATATAATGTGCGTGGAGTAATCTTCCGGGATGGAAAGATTGCAATGCAGTGCAGTACGGATGGCGAATATAAGATGCCGGGCGGTGGAATGGAAGAGGGGGAGAAGTTGTCAGAAACCCTGAAACGCGAGATCAGTGAGGAAACCGGACTTACAGTTTTAGAGGATTCATGGCATGAACTGGGAGAAATCCTTGAGATGCGCCGTGACATATTTGATCCGTCCTGTAAATATATCTGCCATTCATATTTCTTTTATTGTAAGGTGTCAGAGAAAGAAGGAGAACTTCATCTGACTCCAAGTGAAGTGGCAAAAGGGTATTACCTCAGATGGGAGCAGCCGGAAACAGTATATGAAACGAATATGCGGATGGCGAAAGATCCATGGATCATCCGGGATACGGCGTTTGTGAAAATGATACTGGATGGAAAAGTAAAGCTGCCGGAATAAAAGATTTCGTATCATAATAATAGAATGGCTGGTGTTCACATATCGCTACTGGTCACACAGTATGGGTGCACACCGGTCATTCTATTATTTTTTTGTGGAAGAACGAAGAAAAATATGTTATACTTAACGATATGTATTGCAGAAAATTTAAATTGGTATGCAATAGATACAGGCACAGACAGATAACGGAGGATGGCGCATATGAATGAAAATTATGTAACACTGACCATTGGAAAACAGAAAAATATAGCACTGATCGCGCATGACAATAAAAAGGCAGAGCTGATCGCATGGTGCGAAACAAATAAAGAAATCTTGAAAAATCATTTCCTTTGTGGAACAGGAACCACGGCACGCATGATCACGGATCAGACAGGACTCCCGGTTCGTGGATATAACAGCGGTCCTCTTGGTGGAGATCAGCAGATCGGAGCAAAGATCGTTGAGGGAAAAGTTGACTTTGTCATTTTCTTCTCTGATCCATTGACTGCACAGCCACATGATCCTGATGTAAAGGCATTGCTTCGTATTGCACAGGTATATGATATCCCAATCGCAAACAATAAAGCATCTGCAGATTTTATGATCAAATCAGAGTACATGAATGAAGAGTACGAGCATGAGGTGATCAACTTCAAAGAAAACATCAAAAAACGTTCGGAGACATTATAAGGGGGAACATTTTTCATGAGCAACGTAGCAATCGTATCAGACAGCAATAGTGGAATCACACAGAGTATGGCAAAAGAACTTGGAATTACCGTGATGCCGATGCCTTTTTTTGTGGGAGATAAGACATTGTATGAAGATATTGATCTGTCACAGGAAGAGTTTTACCAGATGCTATCTGAGAAGACAGACATCCATACATCCATGCCACTTGTAGGAAATGTCACAGACACCTGGGATGAACTGTTAAAAGAGTATGATGAGATCGTGCATATTCCAATGTCATCCGGACTCAGCGGTTCCTGTGAGACTGCCATTATGCTTTCACAGGATTACGATGGAAAGGTACAGGTGGTTAACAATCAGAGAATTTCTGTTACACAGCGGCAGTCCGTTTTAGACGCGATCGCACTTTCGAAACAGGGAAGATCTGCATCTGAAATTAAAGAGATCTTAGAGCGGGATAAATTTGAATCGTCTATTTATATTATGGTGGACACACTTTATTATCTGAAAAAGGGCGGCAGGATCACACCGGCGGCTGCAGCACTCGGAACATTGTTAAAGTTAAAACCGGTACTTCAGATCCAGGGGGAAAAATTAGACGCATTTGCCAAGGCAAGAACTGTAAAACAGGCAAAGAGCATGATGATCGAGGCAATGAAGAACGATTTTGCCAACCGCTTCAAAGATCCAGCCGGAGAGCATATGTATCTTGAGATGGCATACACGCATGACTTGGAAGCGGCAGAGAACTTTAAGAAAGAAGTGCAGGAAGCATTTCCAGGCATGGAGATCCGTATGGATCCGCTTTCACTTAGTATTTCCTGCCATATCGGACCGGGAGCATTAGCAGTGGCATGTTCAAGAAAGATTCCGGAACTGGAAGAGTAATCAGAAAATAAAAGAAAGTAAAAAATATATAAGAAAATCGGTTGGAGACTGAATTTCATAAGAAATTTAGTTTTCAACCGATTTTTATTTAATACATTCCTATTCTTCCCATTGCCTGAAAATAAGAAAAATCTAAGTGCCTGATTTAGATTATATTGTTTAGGATCATGATAAAGTATGACCGTGCAGTTTGATTTTTTTATGTTTCCATATGATATAAGTGATCATCAGAGGAATACCGGCGCCCACCCAGGCAGCAGGATCAGCAAGGCAGATCCCCTGATAACCGAGCGTTTTCTGCAGGAGTGCGATCGCAACAAAGCGGCATACCAGCTCGATCACGCCACTCAACATTGGAACAAGTCCTTCGCCTAATCCCTGTAAGGCATTGCGGTATAAAAAGATCATGGCAAGCGGGAGGAAAAACCAGCTCACTGTTTTTAAATACATCATGGCGTAGGAGAAAATCTCATCGGAAGGATTGCTTACAAACCAGCTTACGATAAATTCTCCACCGAAAATACAGATGGCAGCACCGATGGCTGCTGCAGCGATACAGATGAAAAATCCTTTGCGCATACCGTCGAAAATACGGTTGTATTTTCCTGCACCGAGATTCTGACCACAGTAGGTTGCCATGGCGGTACCGAGCGTCGGCATGGTCTGAGTTGCGATATTGTTGACCTTAGAGGCAGCTGTAAAGGAAGCAACCACACTGGAACCAAACACGTTGACAGCACTCTGCAGGATCATGGTTCCAATGGCGGTGATGGAGTAATTTAATGCCATTGGGATACCGATCGAGAGCATGTTAATGACACCCGGGCGATCCAGATAATAATCCGCTTTTGTTGTGCGAAGGATCTCAAACTGCCGGAACATATGAATAAAACATAAGATCGCAGAAATTCCCTGTGCAATAATGGTGGCATAAGCAGCACCGGCGGTTCCTGTTTTTAACACAACAATAAATAAAAGATCCAGTACAACATTTAATATAGAAGAAAAGATCAAAAAGTAAAGTGGTGTTTTGCTGTCCCCGATTCCTCTTAAAATACCGGCAGAAACATTATATAGCATCGTTAAGATAATACCTGCAAAAATAACTTTGATATAGGCATCTGCCATGGAAAGTATATTGTCCGGTGTGTGCATCCAGACTAAAAACAGACGGGATGCCGCAACAGTCGGAATTGTGAGGATTGCCGAAACGATCACGGTTAAGATCAGAGAGAGCGCAACATAGTGTTTTAACAAACGAAAATCTTTTGCACCGAAAGCGTGTGATATCATGACACCAAATCCCTGTGCGATACCGGTTGCAAATCCGAGCACCAGAAACATGATGCATCCGGTAGAACCAACGGCGGCAAGTGCTTCTTCACCGAGGTATCTTCCCACGATGATCGTGTCTACCATGTTATAAAATTGCTGGAACAGATTCCCTAATAAAACCGGAATAGAAAAAAGCAGTATAATTTTAAGTGAACTGCCGGTGGTCATATCTTTTGTCATGCTACTGGAAACTCCTTTCAAACTTTGGTATGATAATAAACATGTAAGGCTTAGTATACGTCAGGAAAATCAGAAATACAAGCGAAAAATATGACTTTTTTCCTAATTTTAAAAATGGACAGCTCCTTCACAACAAGTTGCCCGGAAATGAGGATTAAAATGGATATTAATTTGGAATACTATAAGATATTTTATTATACAGCAAAGCAGAAAAGCATTACTCTGGCGGCAGAAAAACTTTCTATCTCACAGCCTGCGGTCAGTCAGGCAATCAAACATTTAGAAAAAGATCTTGGCTGTGCATTATTTGTAAGGACGGCAAAGGGAGTTCGCCTGACAAAGGAAGGGGAGATGCTTTTTTCTTATGTGGAGCGCGGCTACGAGGCAATTCTTTCCGGGGAGAGGAGGCTTCTTGAGATGCTCAATCTTGAAAAAGGAGAGATCTGCATCGGTGCAAGTGATATGACGCTAAAATATTATCTGCTGCCTTATCTGGAGCGGTTTCATGAAAAATATCCTAATATCCGGGTAACCGTGACAAATGCGCCGACACCGGAAACCCTGCAGCATCTTGCAGATGGCAGAATTGATTTTGGAATCGTAAGTTCTCCGGTTGAACCGCAGGGCTGGCTTAAGATCATTCCGGTAAAAGA
This sequence comes from Roseburia sp. OF03-24, assembly GCF_003463035.1. Taxonomy (NCBI): domain Bacteria; kingdom Bacillati; phylum Bacillota; class Clostridia; order Lachnospirales; family Lachnospiraceae; genus Roseburia; species Roseburia sp. OF03-24. Next base: position 75,144 of record NZ_QSCK01000003.1, read on the forward strand.
AATCAGGGACGTCTTTGTGGCAGGCAAAAAATATAAAGAACTTTGTGGAAAGAAAATGAAATATGAGGAACTTTCGGAATATCCGCTGGTGTGTTTAGAGGGAAGTACCTCAACGAGACATTATGTGGAAGCATTTTTAAAAGAAGAAGGTGTGACGGTATCGCCGGAATTTGAACTTGCCACCAGTGATATGCTGATTCAGTTTGCGCTCCGTAATCTCGGGATCGCAAGTGTGATGGAAGAATTTGCAAAAGAGTATGAGGAGGATGGCAGACTGTTTAAGCTGCAGTTTGAAAAAGAGATTCCGGCACGAAAATTCTGTATCGTGTTAAATGAGAGGATCCCGATGTCTGCGGCTGCGGCAAAGCTTTTAAAAGGACTTTTATAAATTCACATAATGAATGATTATATCAGATATAAAGAATATTAATTTTACTTATAGAAAAACATCATGTATAATCAGTAAGTAAAAACAGGGAATGGGTGACAGTTTTTACGCTGCCACCTTTTTTTCCGGACAGGAATAGCATAGAAAAACTAGGAGGATATTCAAATGGTAAAAGCAGTCGTTGGAGCCAACTGGGGCGATGAAGGAAAAGGAAAGATTACAGATATGCTTGCAAAGGAAGCAGATATTATCGTACGTTTCCAGGGTGGTGCAAATGCAGGTCATACGATCGTAAATGATTACGGAAAGTTTGCACTTCACACATTACCGTCAGGTGTATTTTACGGACACACCACAAGCGTGATCGGCAATGGTGTCGCTTTAAACATTCCGGTACTTATGAAAGAAATCCAGTCTATCGTGGAGAAAGGCGTTCCGAAGCCAAAGATTTTAGTTTCCGACCGTGCACAGATGGTGATGCCTTATCACATTTTATTTGACCAGTATGAGGAAGAGCGTTTAGGCGGTAAATCTTTCGGTTCCACAAAGTCAGGTATCGCACCATTTTATTCTGATAAATATGCAAAGATCGGTTTCCAGGTCAGCGAGTTATTCGATGAGGAACTGTTAAAAGAAAAGGTTGTCCGTATTGCAGAGACAAAGAATGTACTCTTAGAGCATTTATATCATAAACCACTGATCAATCCGGATGAATTATTAGAGACATTGCATGAGTACCGCGATACTATCGCACCTTATGTATGTGACGTTTCTTCTTATCTTGATCAGGCGATCAAAGAAGGAAAGACTATATTATTGGAGGGACAGCTTGGAACATTAAAAGATCCGGATCACGGAATTTACCCGATGGTTACATCTTCTTCTACATTAGCAGCATATGGTGCAATCGGTGCAGGTATTCCGCCATATGAGATCAAACAGATCGTGACTGTATGTAAAGCATATTCTTCTGCAGTCGGAGCAGGTGCATTTGTCAGCGAGATCTTCGGTGATGAGGCAGATGAGCTTAGAAGACGCGGTGGTGACGGCGGTGAGTTCGGTGCGACTACAGGACGTCCGAGACGTATGGGATGGTTCGATTGTGTGGCAAGTAAATATGGCTGCCGTCTGCAGGGAACAACAGATGTTGCATTCACGGTACTTGATGTACTTGGATACTTAGATGAGATCCCGGTATGCGTTGGCTATGAGATCGACGGAGAAGTGACCACAGATTTCCCGACAACTGCAAAATTAGAGAAGGCAAAACCGGTATTAAAGAAACTTCCGGGATGGAAATGCGATATCCGCGGAATCAAAAAATACGAGGATCTTCCGGAAAACTGCAGAAAATATGTAGAATTTATCGAGGAGCAGATCGGATACCCGATCACCATGGTATCAAACGGACCGGGAAGAGATGACATCATTTACCGCACCAAATAAGAAAAAGGATATCTGGTATGATAAAAAATATTATTTTTGATGTAGGCATGGTGCTGGTCAACTGGGATCCACATGCGGCATTTCAGAAGTTAGGTTTTGATGAAAAGACGGAGGAAGCAGTCGGGAATGCGACTGTTTACTCGGATGCATGGAATGAATCAGACCGCAGTGTTTTAGATTCTGATGAACAGCTTGCGGTATTTGTTCAGAATGCACCGGACTATGAAAAAGAGATCTGTATGTTCTGGGACAATGTCGGAATGGCGATTTACCAGTATGAATATTCACGTGCATGGATTCAGGAACTGAAAAAGAAAGGTTATCATGTATATATCCTTTCTAATTATGGAAAATGGACTTATGAGCACACTACGGAAGCACTGTCGTTCTTAGAAGATGTAGACGGTCAGGTGTTCTCCTTTGAAGTTCACCAGATCAAGCCGGAACCGGAAATCTATCAGACTCTGCTGGAAAAATTTAAACTGACGGCAGATGAATGTGTATTTTTAGATGACCGCAGGGAGAATGTCGAGGCAGCAGAAGCGCGGGGGATTCATACGGTATTATTTACAACGTATCAGGAAGCCTTGGAAAAATTAAAAACATACGGTGTTGTGTAAGAATTTACATGATCCTGCCTGTTATAAGGGCATATAAAACAAAGAGCTGTTTTCACAGATGTGGAGATGGCTCTTTGTTTTTACGTTCACACTTTTATCACAGATTCATCCACTTTTAAACACAATTACACGTTACCCTTATAAAGTAATATTTAGGGAATGGAATAAGGAGGAGAAAAACGTGATTGAAATCAATCATCTGGTAAAAAAATACGGCAGTCATGTCGCCGTTGATGATTTGTCGCTCACAGTAGAGCCTGGCAGAATTTACGGCTTTTTAGGGCCGAATGGTGCCGGAAAATCAACAACGATGAACATTATTACCGGCTACCTTGCAGCAACAGGCGGTGAGGTAAAAATCAACGGATTTGATGTGTTAAAACAGCCGGAGGAAGCAAAAAAGTGTGTGGGGTATCTGCCGGAGCTGCCGCCTCTTTATATGGATATGACGGTAAAAGAATATCTGGATTTTGTGGCTGAATTAAAGAAATTAGATAAGAGCCTGCGGGCAGGTTATGTGAAAGAAGCCATGAAAATTACAAGAACGGAGGAAGTATCAGGAAGATTGATCCGCAACCTGTCAAAAGGTTACCGTCAGAGAGTCGGTTTTGCACAGGCGGTACTTGGATATCCGGAAATACTGATCTTAGATGAACCGACGGTAGGATTAGACCCGAAACAGATCATTGAGATCAGGGATCTCATCAGAGAACTTGGAAAGAAACATACAATTATACTCAGCTCTCATATTTTGTCTGAAATCTCTGCTGTCTGTGATCATGTATTTATTATCTCTCATGGAAAACTGGTTGCCAGTGATTCGACAGAGAATCTGCTGGAGCGGATGACTGGTGCACAGGAGATTGAACTTTTGCTGAAAGCGGAAGAAAATGAGGCAGAGACGGCAATCCGCGAGATTGCACAGGTAGAACGGTGTGAAAAAACAGAGGCGAAAGAGGATGGTACAGTAGGGCTTCTTGTGACAGCAAAAAAAGATGCGGATGTAAGGGAAGCAATTTATCACACCTGTGTGGAACATCATATGCCGATTTTAGAGATGAAAGCAGCATCGAAGTCCTTAGAGGATGTATTCCTTGAACTTACCTCACAGGAAGGAGGAATAAAATAATGTTTGCAATTTTTAAACGTGAGATCAGATCCTATTTCCAGACTGTGGTGGGATGGCTTTTCATAGCGGCGGTACTTGCTTTATATGGTTTATATTTTTATGCTTATAATTTAAGATCCGGTTCGCCTTACGTATCGTATTCACTTTCGGCAGTCGCATTTATTGTTATGATCGCAGTACCGGTACTTACGATGCGCAGTTTTGCGGAGGAGAGGCATACAAGAACCGATCAGCTGATGCTGACATCTCCTGTTCCGCTTGGTAAGATCGTGTTTGGCAAATATCTTGCCATGGTCGGAGTATTTTCCATTGCCATGGTCATCGTTGCACTGACACCATTATTTTTATCAATTTATGGCTCGGTTCCGCTTGGAGAAAGCTATGTTGCTATCTTAGGATTCTGGCTGTATGGCAGTGCGTGCATTTCGGTCGGTATGCTGATGTCGGTTGTAACCGAAAGCCAGGTTATTGCAGCAGTTTTAGGGTTTGCAGCACTGTTTCTGGGTTATATGATGTCAAGTATTACCAGTATGATCTCGCAGAGCGGTAATATTCTGACAAAAATATTAAATGCATATGATCTTTATACGCCGCTGGATAAATTTATGAACGGCTGTCTGGATCTTACAGGCGTTATTTATTTCCTGTCTGTGATCGGGATCTGCCTGTTTTTAAGCTGCCAGCTGATCCAGAAACGCAGATATTCTGTCAGCACAAAAAAGATCGCACCGGGTGCGTTCTCAATTGGTATGATCGTTGTTGCTTTTGCAATCGCAGTTGTTGTGAACCTGGTGGCAGATGAACTGCCATCCACAGCCACAGCGATCGATGCGACATCTACAAAGTTATATTCTATTACAGATACAACAAAAGATTACTTAAAGACGCTTGATTCGGACGTTAATATTTATGTGCTTGCAGCAGAGAAAAATGCGGACAGTACACTTTCCGAAACGCTGCAGCGTTATGAGGATCTGTCTGACCATATAAAAGTAAGCTATATCAACCCGTCAACAAACCCGACATTTTTCCAGAAATATACGACGGAAGCACCGACCTCAAACAGTCTGATAGTGGTGAGCGATGCACGTTCGAGGGTGATCGATTATAATGATATTTATGAATATTCCTATGATTATTCTTCTTATACAAGAAGTCTTGACGGATATGATGCAGAGGGACAGATCACAAGTGCACTCCAGTATGTGACAAAAGATTCAAGTGAACTGCCGGTTGTTTATGAGATTACAGGACATGGTGAAACTGCACTGTCCGGTGGATTTACTGAGGCAGTTGAAAAAGCCAATATGACACTCACAGAGCTGACATTGTTAAAAGAAGATGCAGTGCCTGAGGATGCATCGGCGATCATTATCAATGCACCAACATCAGACTTTTCAGCAGATGATGCAAAGAAAGTGACAGATTATCTGGAAAAAGGTGGAAAGGCACTGATCACGACAAATTTCCAGTACAAGGATCTGACAAATTTTGAAAGTATTTTAAAAGCGTATGGCATTGAGCGTGTGGACGGTATTGTCATGGAAAATGACAGTTCCTACTATTATAATAACATTCCGTATTATCTGCTTCCGGAAGTAGAGAGCAGTGATTATACATCATCTGTCAGCGGCAAATATATTTTTGCACCGTACAGTGAGGCGTTCAGTTATGACGGATCTTCCGATGATGTGACATACACAGCGCTGTTACAGACAACGGATAAGTCTGTTTCGAAAATTGATGCCGGCAACGCGACAACTTCTGAAAAAGAGGATGGAGATATTGAAGGTCCGTTTACGATCGCACTTGCTGCAGAAAAAACAGTAGATGATACATCGTCCCAGATTGTTGCCATTGGTTCCATGGAATTGTTTACGGATTCTACGGATCAGATCGTATCAGGAAGCAACGTATCCATGTTTACGGATATCGTGACGAATCTGACCGGGGGAGCAGATAATGATACCAGCGTCATTCCGGTAAAAGATTATAAGATGAGCACGATCACGATCACATCAATTTCCACGATTATCGGCGGACTGGTGGCAAGCATTTTTATACCGGTTGTTCTGATCGTCATTGGAGTTGTGATCTGGGCAGTAAGGAGGAAAAAATAATGCAGAAACAGAAAAAACAGATGGTCATTCTGGTCATTTTGCTGATATTACTGATCCTTGCCTATATAGGTGTTCATTTTTACAGTAAAAAGCAGGAAGAAAAAGAGGAAGCAAAGACGGAGGCAGAAAAGATAACGGTAACAGATATTGAAGTTTCTGATATCACACAATTTTCTTATGTGCTGGATGGAACAACGCTTTCCTTTACAAAAAATGGAACGGAATGGATTTATGACGATGATCAGTCCGTTGATATTGATGAAAGTGCATTAGAGACACTTCTGAAAAAAGCAGCGAAGATCACAGCGACAGATGAGGTTACAGAGTACGACAGTCTTACTGATTTTGGACTGGATGATCCTTCTAATACGATTACACTAAAAACAGATGCCGGACTTACCACTATCTATATTGGAAGTCAGAATGAGATCACGAATGAGTATTATTTAAAAACAGGTGAAAGTGATACTATCTATGTTGTAGACAGTGCAACAGCAACCGGATTTGATAAAAGTATTGAGGAGCTGACAGCAAAATCCGATGATACGGAAACAGAAGAACCGTCAGAAGCCGTGGAGGAAACAGAAACAGCAACAGTGGTGCCAAATGATACAGAGACATTGGAAATAGAAGAAACAGAGACGAAATAGCAGAATTGCATGATAAACTTGCAGAGCTGCTGTTGTAAATGAAAAAAGTACCGGATTGCGGATGAATGCAGTCCGGTATTTTTTTGGTAATCGCTGTTGGTTGTACAGTATGTGTGGACAACAACATTTACATAAGTTCATAAATTATTAATTTGACACATTTTAGAAAAAGGGGTAACATAAGTATTAGAAAGTTCATTAATGAACTAATCCAAACCGCAAAACAGTGAAAAAATATTTGCCATAAGAAAAAGAATGTGGAGCAGGGATGATGTACAGTGAGTATGAATTGTTTGGAACCAACCAGCAGATGAGAAAAGTGATCGAGCAGGCGTGTGAACGGCTGATGGAGACCTATGGACTGCGTCACGTGGAACTGGATATCCTTTATCTGATTTCCCATGAAAAGCAGAAAGATACTGCAAAGGATCTGATCGAGATACAGCATTTGTCCAAGGCTCATATTTCGAAATCAGTGGATAATTTAAAGCAGCATGGTTATATTGAACTGATCGCAGATGAGGAAGACCACAGAAGGATACACATTCGCATGACTGGTAAGGCAAAACCTGTGCTGGAAGAATTTGAGCAGATCCGGGCGGATATTTTGGAACGTCTGTTTGCGGGAGTGACAGAAGAAGAACGCAGCTGCTTAAAGCGTGTAATGGGTAAGATTATGAAAAACATTCAGGCAGAACAGGAGGATGGGGTATGAACCAATATGGAGATTTTGGAAAAGAAACGGAAGAACTGATGATGATATGTGATCGTAACGACAGAATCCCGCCGGAGCTGTTTAAAGAGTTCGGTGTAAAACGTGGTTTAAGGGACGTAGATGGAACCGGTGTACTTGCAGGAATCAGCAATATCTCAAGAATTGATGCATTTAAAACAGAAAATGGAAAAAAGATTCCGTGTGACGGACAGCTCTGGTACCGTGGTTATAATGTGATCGATCTGATCCAGGGATTTGAAGGGAAACGTTTTGGATTTGAGGAAGTGGCATATCTTCTTTTGTTTGGTGAACTGCCGGATACTGCAAAATTAGGAGCATTCAAGAGCATGCTCGAAGAGTGCAGACAGCTTCCGACAAACTTTACCAGAGATGTCATTATGAAGGCACCGAGCAAGGATATCATGAATTCACTGACAAGAAGTGTGCTGACACTTGCTTCCTATGATGAGACGATCGCAGACCAGGAACTTCATACACAGTTAGAACAGTGTATCAAACTGATCAGTGTATTTCCGATGCTTGCGGTATACGGCTACCATGCATATAACCATTATATCTGTGATGACAGCCTTTATATCCATCGTCCGCAGGAGGGGCTGTCTGCAGCAGAGAATCTGCTTCTTATGCTCCGACCGGATAAGGCATACACGGAACTGGAAGCGCGCGTGCTCGATATAGCACTGGTGCTTCATATGGAGCATGGTGGAGGAAATAACTCTACATTTACAACAAGAGTTGTAACATCCTCCGGATCTGATACATATTCTGTCATGGCAGCAGCACTTTCTTCCCTGAAAGGACCAAAACACGGTGGTGCCAATATCAAGGTTGTAGAAATGATGGATGATATGAGAAGCCATGTAAAGGACTGGGGAGACAGGGATGAAGTTAAAAACTACTTAGAGCAGCTTGTTGACAAACAGGCATTTGACCGCAAAGGCCTGATCTATGGCATGGGCCATGCCGTTTATTCGCTTTCTGATCCGAGAGCACGCGTGTTCAAAAGTTTTGTGGAACGGCTTGCTGTGGCAAAGGGAAGGGAAAAAGATTTTGCACTTTACAGTATGGTGGAGAATCTTGCACCGGAAGTGATCGCAGAAAAACGTCATATTTACAAAGGAGTTTCTGCAAATGTTGATTTTTACAGTGGATTTGTATACAGCATGTTAGACATTCCGTTAGAACTTTATACACCGATCTTTGCAATCGCCCGTATTGTCGGATGGAGTGCACATCGTATGGAAGAACTGGTAAATATGGATAAGATCATTCGTCCTGCATACCGGAGCATTATGCCGGAGAAAGTGTACGTGCCGTTAGAAGAGCGAGAACAGTAACAAAAAATGAGCAGAAGAAAGATTATTCTTCCTTCTGCCCATTATTTTTTTTGATCATCTTATATACAAAGGAATATGCCCAGACCAGAACTGGGATGATCACAGTTGCATAAACCGAAGCCATCAGCATATCCATGTAGTTCTCATTGGAAGAGAGCGCACAGAAAATGGTGGAAATATAAAGCCCGGCTAAAATGACGGCGCCGGAAATGGCGAGGATACGTTTTATTTTTTTCAAAGTAAGACCTCCAGTTTTATATATGTTTACCGGCATGATGTGAGTCAAAGACAGACAAAATACCGCAGCTGTACTAAGATTATCCTAGCCGAAAGTATCAGAAGAGTCAAGAAAAATAAAGACAGCATGAAATGCAAACATCATAAATTAATGAATTGCAAAAACAGTGGATGTTTGCTATAATAGTACATGCATGTTAAATGCAACCACAATTCACATAGAAAACGAGGAAACAGACTATGGCATTATTAGAACAGTGGCAGAAAATTGCCTATAATGAGAAAACAGACAGAGGGGAATTACAGAGATTCTGGCAGAGATATTTCCTTTTGGAAAAAGGCGTATATGAGAAGCTTCTTACAAACCCGGATGAGAAGGTTGAGGGAACTGTAAAAGAGCTTGCTGATAAATATAATCTGAGCATCATGGAGATGACAGGTTTCCTGGATGGAATCAATGACAGTTTAGTAGAGCCGAATCCAATCGATACCATGGAGGAGGATACAAAAGTAAGCCTTGCATTTGATAAAGAAAAATTATACAAGAACATGGTAGATGCAAAGGCTGACTGGCTGTATGAGCTTCCTCAGTGGAATGAGATCTTCGATGGTGAGACAAAAAGAAGACTGTACTTAGAGCAGAAGAAGTCCGGAACTGTTATTGTTGGCAAAAAGATCGGACGTAACGATCCATGCCCATGCGGATCTGGCAAGAAATATAAATACTGCTGTATGAATAAATAAGTAAAACAAAATCCCGGTGTTTTGAAGATTATCAGAACACAGGGATTTTTATGTATCTGAAAGGAGAACATTGTATGAAAAAATTAAAAGAATTTTTTGCAGATATGACAGAGAGCGTTTCTGTTACAAAACTGGATGGAACTTTGATCGTTACAATAGCAGCACTCTCCGGTGTGATCATCGGAATGTTGATCTCACCGCGCAAGAATGCAAAATATGGCTGTGATAATGGCACGACTTATATCACCAACAATGGAGAAGAGGACGACTGGGACTGGGATGAAGAGGACCGGGAATAAAATTTTATGATAAAAATCCGGATATTGTCAAAAAAATATGCTCTCTAATCTGCCGGAAAGGCATAAATTTCCCCAAAAGAGAGAAACTAATACCAGACAGTCAGATCATTGCGAAAGAAATGATAAAAATACGAAAGACTGTCCCCTTTTTATAAGGGATGAAAGGAGAAAAAATGACAATTCTGGATTGTTCAGTTACAGGCTGTATTTACAATGAGGCAAACTGCTGCCACAAAGGCAGTATCAAAGTGGAGGGAGAAGACGCAAAAGAATGTGAAGATACCTGCTGCGGAAGTTTTGTGGAGCGTGGGGATAAATGCGCAAAGAATGTAACGAAAGATGCACCGAAAAATATTGATGTATCATGCTGTGCTACAAATTGTGTCTTCAATAAGGCAGAAAAGTGTGATGCAGAGCATATTGGTATCGCGGGCGGTGATGCATGTAACTGCAGGGATACAGAATGTGCAAGTTTCTGCTGTAATTCATAACAACAGATTTGCATGGAAAACCGGAGATTTGTATTGAAAAGTCTCCGGTTTTTCTTATGGTAGATATAAAATCCGACACAGAACGTACAGAAAATGTTCAGAAATTCTTAACTTGTATTTCAATCAGATGGGACGTATAATGCGAGTAGGAAATAAGTCATGATCATAGCTTACATTTTTGTATGACAGGGATGCACTGGAATGGGAGGCTTTTAGAATGAGGAAAAAATCTCATATTTCTCTTGCAAAATATATCGTAAACAGTCTTGACGACAAAGAATTAAAAAAACATAGGTTGTCGTTTTACATTGGAAGTGTTCTTCCTGATATCAAACCTTCTTTTGTTTATAAAAGGCATGAGATCAATGGAACGTTCCCTTATGTGAAAAAGCATATTGCCCGGTTGTCGGAAGGACAGAAGGTTATGAATAAAAAGGGTGGAAAATATTACAGGGATTTAGGACAGGTCAGTCATTATCTTGCAGATTATTTTACATTTCCACACAACAAAATATATCCGGGAGGATTCAAGGATCACTGCTCTTATGAAGAAAAATTAAAACGTGATCTGAGATCTTATATCAAAAGCGGGGAAGCTGAGAGACAACATGTGCCGGGTGGATATTTTATGGATGCAAAAGCTCTCTGCGATTATATCCAGAAAGCGCATGATGATTATATTGAGCGAAAACATGATGTTTCAGATGATATTACACATATTGTTGAGGTGAATCGTAAGGCGATTGAGGGAATGATAGAAGTTCTTGCGAGAAAGAGCGAAAATCACCGTCTGAAACACTCATAAAGTGGAAAATTGCAATAGCTGCTGTCGAAAAATGGGGAGAAGTGGCATGCTGTTTTGATTGATTTTTGCATGATTTAGGAGTAATATGTAAATATCAGAGAAAAGGGTGTCATAAGTACTATAAACCGCCAGCAACGCGATGAAAGTGGCATAGGAATCTTGGCAGTTAAGGAGGATTCATATGAACAGAATCGAAGAAATTCAAAGAGAAATTGAGTCTGTCAGATCAGAACTCAATCAATCATTTTTACAGAACGATGAATTCGAGGAATATTATCGAAAAAGTACGGAACTAGACAAGCTGATCGAAGAATACTTAGAGAGAAAACAGCAGGTACAGATGAGCTGACAGACAGTCGAATATGGAAAATATTATTTATAAGAACGATAGGACAAAGGTACTACCGTTCTTTTTTTGTGCAATAAATTAGCGACATTACCATAAAAAACCACTGGAAAATCAAGGAAATTCTTGATTTTTTCTTAAGAGTGGTTTAAGATGTATATAAATGTGGAGGAAAGTGGTACGAAATGGTACAAAGTGGTAGATGAGATCCTGTTTGGTGGAAGATCAGATCTTTAGGATTTTAGTTCCACTTAAAGGCAGGTGTTTGTGTTATGTTCATGGGAGAATACAATCACACAGTGGATCCAAAAGGCAGACTGATCATCCCTGCAAAGTTCAGAGAGCAGCTTGGCGATGAATTTGTAGTGACAAAGGGATTGGATGGATGCTTATTTGTGTATACCAAAGAAGAGTGGCACAACATCGAAGAAAAGTTCCGGGGGATTTCCATGACCTCTAAGGACGCCAGAAAATTTTCGCGTTTTTTCTTCGCAGGAGCAGCGGCACTAGAACTGGACAAGCAGGGAAGAATTTTACTTCCGCCGGTTTTGAGGGAATACGCTGATTTACAAAAAGATGTCGTCTTAGTCGGCGTGCTGAGCCGTGTGGAAATCTGGGATAAAGACAGATGGCTGGAAAATACTTATGATGAGGACGAGATGGATGATATCGCAGAACACATGGCAGAGTTAGGATTTAGCATTTAGAGGTGAGGACAGTGGAATTTCATCATTATTCTGTATTATTAAATGAGACAATTGAAAATTTAAATATCAGACCGGATGGAATCTATGTGGACGGAACCTTAGGCGGTGGCGGACATTCTTATCAGATCCTGAAGCATTTGGGGGAAAATGGAAGACTGATCGGCATTGATCAGGATGCAGATGCGATCAGGGCAGCCGGGGAACGCCTTACAGAGTTTGGAAATAAAGCGACACTGATCCGCAGCAACTATGCCAATATGAAAGAAGAACTGCATGCGATCGGAGTGGACAAAGTAGACGGTATTGTACTTGACCTTGGTGTTTCTTCCTTCCAGTTAGATACACCAGAGCGTGGATTTACTTACCGGGAACCGGATGCGCCGCTTGATATGCGTATGGATGACAGACAGAGCCAGACAGCAAAAGATATTGTCAATGGATACAGTGAAATGGACTTATACCGTATTATCCGTGATTACGGGGAAGATAAATTTGCAAAAAATATTGCAAAACATATTGTAGCGGAACGTCAAAAGAAAACGATCGAGACAGCAGGAGAACTGACAGATATTATACGGGCAGCTATTCCGATGAAAGTACAGGTAACCGGAGGGCATCCGGCAAAGCGTACATTTCAGGCGATCCGTATTGAGTTAAATCACGAACTTGAAGTGCTTAGAGATCATTTAGATGAGATGATCGATCTTTTGAATCCGGGTGGAAGGATCTGCATTATTACATTCCATTCGTTAGAAGACCGTATTGTAAAATCAAATTTTAAGAGAAATGAAAACCCATGTACCTGTCCGAGTGATTTTCCGGTCTGTGTCTGTGGAAAAGTTTCAAAAGGAAAAGTGATTACAAGAAAGCCGATTCTTCCATCGGAGAAGGAACTGGAAGAAAATTCGAGGTCAAAAAGTGCAAAACTTCGTGTATTTGAACGAAGATAGTTAGGGAGGAATATTATGAGAAATCAGACGGAGAGGAGAGCTTCCGGAAGAAATTATTATGTGGATGGCAATACGGTGCGCCGCATGGAAGCAGTACCTGATTACCGAAGAGAAAGACGGGAAAGAGAAGAAAGAGAACGGGAAGAACAACTGCGTAGAAGAAAACGTCAGGTAAGAAGAAATCAGGAACGTCAGCTTCGGATGAGCAAGAGTTATGTGATATTTCTTACCATGGCAGTGATCGTATTTGGCGTATTTGCAGGAACCTACATAAAAATACAGTCAGATATGACGGCAAGAATGAATACGATCAGCAATTTAGAAAGCCAGATCGCTGATTTAAAGGCAGATAATGATGAGGCATATAAGAGAATCCGTATGTCTGTAGACCTTGACAGTGTCAGGGAAAAAGCATTAAATGAGCTTGGAATGTCATATGCAAAAGAATCCCAGATTATCTATTATACTGTTGACAATGATGATTTTATGAACCAGTACAGTGAAATACCGCAGAAATAGAATGCATGTTTTGATACTGTGATATAAGAAATGCAGGGGTAAGGATGGCAGCAAAGAGAAGAAAACCATGGTTGAAGTTTCCGAGACGCATGCAGAAAAAACTGGTCGTTATGTTCAGTGCGATTGCAGTTTTACTGACAGGACTGATCGGGAGACTTATGTATATTGAACATACCAGCGGTGATAAATACGAAAAAATTGTTTTGTCACAGCAGGAATATGACAGTCAGACCATTCCGTATCAGAGAGGCGATATTGTGGACAGCAAGGGTACTGTACTTGCAACCAGTATCGCCGTTTATAATGTCATTTTAGACTGTTCGGTCATGACCAGCAAAGAGGAGTATATTGAGCCTACAATTCAGGCGCTTACAAGCTGCTTTGAGGATATGGACAGCAATACATTGTATGGTTACGCGAAAGAGCAGAATGACAGCCGTTATATCGTGCTGAAGAAAAAGGCATCTTACGAAGAAATACAGCCATTTGTTGAAATGCAGGAAGCTGTGGATGAAAAAGGGAAAAAGATAAATCCCAATATCAAGGGTGTGTGGTTTGAAAAAGAATATCAAAGGGAATATCCGTATGGTGCACTTGCGAGCTCTATTGTAGGATTTACAGCTTCCGGAAACGTTGGTGTGAACGGTCTTGAACAGTATTACAATGAAACCTTAAACGGTGTGGATGGAAGAGAGTACGGATATTTAAATACAGATAATAACTTTGAAAAGACCATCAAAGCTGCGAAAAATGGTAACACAGTTGTGTCTACGATCGATTCCCATATCCAGTCTGTGGTAGAACAAAAGATTGCGGATTTTAATGAAGCCTATACCGGGAATTACCGCGAGGGAGAGCCTGGGGCTAGCCATGTCGGAGTACTGGTCATGAATCCGAATAATGGGGATGTTCTTGCAATGGCTAATTATCCGAATTATGATCTGAGCAATCCAAGAGATCTTTCGGCATATTATACGCAGGAAGAGATTGATGCAATGGACGAAGATACACAGATGGATGCCTTGAATAAAATCTGGCAGAATTTCTGTACAACATATACTTATGAACCTGGATCTACTGCAAAACCATTTACGGTAGCGGCAGGACTTGAAACGGGCAAGGTTTCGACGGGAGACAGTTTTTACTGTGATGGCTATGAGCATGTGGGTGGACATGATATCCACTGTGTAAACAGAAGCGGACATGGGATGGAAACACTTGAACAGACACTTATGAATTCCTGCAATGATGCGATGATGCAGATATCCTATCGTCTGGGGAGTGATATTTTCACCAGATATCAGCAGATATTTGGCTTTGGACAAAGAACGGGGATCGATCTTCCAGGAGAAGCAAGAACAGATTCCCTGATCTATACGGCAGATAATATGGGACCAGTCGATCTTGCAACCAATGCGTTTGGGCAGAATTTCAATACGACGATGATACAGCTTGCCACGGCATATTGTTCTCTGGTCAATGGTGGAAGTCTTTATCAGCCGCATGTTGTGAAAAGGATAACGGATGAAAGCGGAAATACGATCAGTGAAGTGACACCAACCCTTTTACGGGAGACGGTATCGAAGTCAACGAGTGATGCCTTAAAACAGTATATGTATTCTACGGTCACAGGCGGTACTGCAGTAACTGCAAAGGTAGATGGATATTCCATGGGAGGAAAAACCGGTACAGCCCAGAAAGCAGGACGTGATGGCATTAATTATCTGGTGTCGTTTATCGGATTTGCGCCGGTGGAAGATCCGCAGCTTGTTATTTACTGTGTTGTGGATGAACCGAATGTTGCAGAACAGTTCCACAGTACTTATGCACAGAATATCGTAAGAGAGATCTTAGAGGAGGTTCTTCCTTATATGAATATATACCGGGATGAAGATACTACCGGTATTCATGAAGGATGGGGAATCAAAGGTGAAGACGAAGGCGATGTCGGTGATGTGACGGCAGCCGATGTTGCAAACTCTACGGCTGAGGAGAGTTTGGATGTGCCGGATACGACGGATGAACTGCCGGAGAATACAGGGGAACAGCCAGCCGAAGATATTGATCCGGGGGCAGATGAAGGTCAGCAGTAAAGAAAAGTATAAAACAAAATACATAACCTCACAAAAGTAAGAATAAAATGCTATGAAAACTTTTGTGAGGTTTTTATATATGCAGCAGGAACTTCCTTTTTATAGAAGTAAAACATTTCATCGGAAAAAGATCATGGTAATGTTTACGGTTGTATTTCTGGCGCTTTTATTTTTACTTGGAAGACTGGTGTATCTTATGATATTTTGCTCCGGATATTATGGACAAAAGGCGCAGAATCTGCATGAGAGGGAGCGTGATATTAAGGCAGCGAGAGGAAAAATTTTAGACAAAAACGGTGTGGTACTTGCAACTAACAAGTCGGTCTGCACCATATCGGTCATACACAGCCAGATCGAAGATAAAGAGGCAGTGATCACTGCACTGGTAAAAGAACTTGAACTACCGGAGGAAACAGTGCGGAAACGTGTGGAAAAGGTGAGCTCCATAGAGCGCATAAAGACAAATGTCCCAAAAGAGACAGGAGATAAGATACGGGCATATAAACTTCCGGGGATCAAAGTAGACGAAGATTATAAGCGGTATTATCCCTACGATACGTTAGCATCAAAAGTATTGGGATTTACGGGTGGTGATAACCAGGGAATTGTGGGACTTGAAGTAAAGTATGATTCTTATCTTCAGGGGACGAATGGGAAAATACTTACACTTACAGATGCAAGGGGGATTGAGATTGAAAATGCAGGGGAGACGAGACTTGAACCGGTCAACGGATACGACCTTAATATTTCCATGGACTATAATATACAGTTATACTGTGAACAGGCGGCGGAGAAGACCTATATCAAAAAAGATGCAAAATATGTGTCTGTTATCGTGATGAATCCGTCAGATGGAGAAATCTATGCGATGGTAAATTATCCGGAGTTTCATCTGAATGATCCGTTTACACTGATCAATGAGGAAAATGTTCCTGCGGAGAAAAAACAGGATCTTTTGAACCAGATGTGGAGAAATCAATGTATCAGTGATACTTATGAACCGGGTTCCACATTTAAGATCATTACAGCGGCAGCAGCATTAGAACAGGGAGTCGTTAAGCTGACGGATAATTTTTACTGTCCCGGATATAAACTGGTGGAGGACCGGAGGATACGGTGTGCCAAGACGACCGGACATGGAGCAGAAACGTTTGAAACAGGAATTATGAATTCATGTAATCCGGTATTTATCGAACTTGGAGAAAGACTTGGGGTTGACAATTTTTATAAGTATTTCAGACAGTTTGGACTGCTGTCGAAAACAAATGTGGATCTTCCCGGAGAAGCGGCAACGATCATGCACAAAAAAGAAAATGTCGGCCCGGTAGAGCTTGCGACCATATCGTTCGGTCAGTCCTTTCAGATCACGCCGATGCAGCTTGTGACTACTGTTTCTTCTATTATAAATGGGGGACACCGTATCACGCCGCATTTTGGGGTAAAAATCACAGGAGAAGGGGGAAATGAGGTAGAAACATTGAGATATGAAACAAAAAATGACATCTGCAGGGAAGAAACGTCGGAAACAATGCGTTATCTGTTAGAGAGGGTTGTCTCTGATGGCAGTGGAAAGAATGCTAAAATAGAAGGTTTTTCCATTGGAGGAAAAACTGCTACTTCACAGACACTTCCAAGGAGTGAACATAAATACATCTCGTCATTTCTTGGATTTGCCCCTGCGGATGATCCGAAAGTTTTAGTGCTCGTTGTGATCAACGATCCGAAAGGAACTTATTACGGAGGACAGATCGCGGCACCTGTTGCAAAAGAAATTATGGAAAACATTTTGCCGTATCTTGCGAAATGATAAAAAATGACGTATACTATTGTGTTGTTAAAAAAGTACATGAGCGCAAAACCGGCGCAAGAATGGAGATTATTATGACATATGAAATTGTAATACCGGTAATTATTGCATTCGTAATCAGTGCACTGTTAGGACCAGTTGTGATTCCTTTCTTAAGAAGACTCAAGGTAGGTCAGACAGAACGAAAAGAACTTGAATCCCATTTAAAGAAAAACGGAACCCCGACAATGGGGGGACTGATGATTCTTGCAAGTATCATCATCACATCCCTGTTTTATGTCAAAGATTATCCGAAGATCATTCCGATTCTGTTTATGACAGTCGGATTTGGTGTGATCGGATTTTTGGATGATTATTTAAAAGTTGTGCTGCGCCGTTCAGATGGACTGCTGGCATGGCAGAAGATGATTCTTCAGATCATTGTCACAGGTGTATTTGCTGTATACATGGTGAAATATTCCGGTGTGGCACTTACCATGCTGATCCCGTTCTCAGGGGGAAAATACTTAGATCTTGGATGGCTGGCAATTCCGGTTCTGTTTTTTGCGGTAGTCGGCACCGTAAACGGAACGAATTTTACGGATGGACTTGACGGATTAGCATCAAGCGTTACGATCATGGTTGCAACATTCTTTTCAGTTGTAGCAATCGGAACTAATGCAGGAATTGCACCGATCACCTGTGCTGTTGTGGGAGCACTGCTTGGATTTTTACTGTTTAATGTATATCCGGCAAGTGTATTTATGGGAGATACCGGATCTCTGGCACTGGGTGGCTTTGTAGTATCAACAGCATATATGATGCAGATGCCTCTTTTTATTCTGATCGTGGGTCTGATCTACCTGGTGGAAGTTTTATCCGTTATCATTCAGGTGACTTATTTTAAGAAAACCGGCGGAAAGCGTATTTTCCGTATGGCACCGATTCATCATCATTTTGAACTTGGCGGATGGTCTGAGACAAGAGTTGTTGCTGTATTTTCTATCACGACAGCAATTTTGTGCCTGATCGCACTGCTTGCAATGTAATAAAAATCAGATGTGGAAATGGAGTAATGCATGGATCTGACAGGAAAACAGGTATTGGTGGCAGGACTTGGAAAAAGTGGGATTGCCGCCGGGGCGTTACTAAAGAAACTTGGGTGCAGCGTCTTTCTGTTCGATGAAAACAAAAAGTTCGATACTGCTGCCTGGAAAAAAACGTATCCGGTATTTTCGGACTGCCCGTTGTGGGTAGGAGAATTGCCGGATGAGGCAGTTGATAAAATGGAGCTTGCTGTGGTAAGCCCCGGCATACCGCTTGATTCTTTGGCAATGCAAAAGATATATAATGCCGGCATACCGATATGGGGAGAGGCAGAACTTGCATACCGGCTTGCAAAAGGGCGGGTTGCAGCAATTACGGGTACAAACGGCAAAACGACAACGACAACACTTGTGGGAGAAATCCTAAAGAAATGTTATCCGGAAGTATTTGTTGTTGGAAATATTGGTATCCCATATACTTCGATCGTTGAAAAAACCACAGAACAGACCATTGCAGTGGCAGAGATCAGCAGTTTTCAGTTAGAAACAATGGAAACTTTCCATCCCTCCGTTTCTGCAATTTTAAATATCACGCCGGATCATCTTGACAGACATCACACCATGGAGGCATATATCCGGGCAAAGGAAAGCATTACAAAGTGTCAGACAATGGATGATGTATGTATACTCAATTATGAGGATGAAATACTTCGTTCTTTTGCAGAAACGCTTAAAACAAAGGTATTGTTTTTCAGCAGCAAAAGATCATTAGCAGAGGGAATATATCTGAAGAATGACGCGATCTGGATAGCTCAGAAGGAAAAAGAACCGGAAAAACTGATAGACATAGATAAACTGAAACTTCTTGGAACACACAATTATGAAAATGTCATGGCGGCTTCCGGTGCTGCGCTTTGCATGGGAGCACCGGCTGATGTGATACAGAGCGTGTTAAAAGAGTTTCAGGGTGTAAAACACCGCATTGAATTTGTGCGGGAATTGCATGGTGTTATGTATTATAATGATTCTAAAGCGACAAATCCGGATGCGGCAATTCGCGGAATCAGGGCAATGAACCGGAAAACGGTGCTCATCGGCGGTGGGTATGATAAAGAACTTGAATTTGATGAGTGGATTGACAGCTTTGAGGGAAAAGTAAAATATCTTTTGTTAATTGGACAGACGAAAGAAAAAATCGCAGAATGTGCACAAAAGCATGGCTTTGGGAATATCGTATGTTGTGATACATTAAAAGAAGCGGTAGACAACTGTTACAGACTGGCAGAAACCGGGGAAGCAGTATTGCTCTCACCTGCATGTGCAAGCTGGGGAGATTTTAAGGATTATACGCAGCGTGGAGATCTGTTCCGGCAATATGTCATGGAACTGCCGGAATAAAGAATCAGGGTTTGATCAGACAGGTTTTATATAAATGAGGAAAAATTATGGCAAGAAGACGGGAAAATGAAAAAAAACAAAAAGCGATCCGGTATTTTGATTACAGCCTGTTATTTCTGATTATATTTTTGCTGTGCTTTGGGCTGATCATGTTATACAGTACCAGTTCTTATTATGGATCGACAAGATTTAACGATGCAGCATATTATGTGAAAAGGCAGATGTATGCAAGCGCACTTGGAATAGCAGCAATGTTATTTATTTCGAAAATTCCATATAAGTTCTGGATGCAGGTTTCAACGCTTGCGTATTTTGTGGCATTGACGTTATGTACAGCAGTTATTTTTGTCGGAACAAGTGCAAAAGGACAGTCGCGATGGTTCAGGATCGGACCGATCCAGTTCCAGCCATCTGAGATTGCGAAAATCGCGGTTATAATTTTCCTTGCGACGATCATCTATAAAACACCAAAACGTATTGGTGAATTTAAAAGCCTGGTTAAGATCATGCTTTTTATTCTGCCGATTTTTGCGGTGGTTGCGTATAATAACTTAAGTACGGCAATTATTATCCTTGGAATTGCTGTCTGCATGTTATTTGTTGCAAGTCCGAAATATTTACAGTTCATCATCATGGGAATAGGAGTAGGTCTGGCTGGCACTCTGTTTATTCTGCTGGCATCTTACCGTGCAGAGCGTGTTATGATCTGGCTGCATCCGGAGGACTATGAAAAAGGGTATCAGACGCTGCAGGGATTATATGCGATCGGTTCCGGAGGACTTTTTGGCAAAGGATTGGGAGAGAGTATGCAGAAACTGGGATTTATCCCGGAGGCACAGAATGATATGATCTTTTCTGTTATATGTGAAGAACTTGGTCTTTTTGGCGCAGTCTGTCTGATATTGTTGTACCTGCTTATTATCTGGCGTCTGATGATCATTGCAAATAATGCCTCTGATCTTTATGGAGCATTGATCGTAGTTGGAATTATGGCACATCTGGCGATTCAGGTATTACTCAACATTGCGGTTGTTACGAATACAATTCCAAATACGGGTGTATCACTGCCGTTTATCAGTTATGGAGGAACATCCATATCGATTTTGTTGGCAGAGATGGGTCTGGCGCTTTCTGTATCGAGGGGAATTAAATTAGAGGTTGCCTGATTATGAGAATCAAAGAACAGAGAAAAAGAAAAAAAAGAAGAAAAATTGGAGCCTGTATATTCTTAGTGGTTCTGATGCTGGCAGCACTTACTGCACTGATCGTGGTAAAGGTGTTTACAGTTCAGAATGTGGTTGTAGAAGGAAACAGTCTTTATTCAGCCGATCAGATTAAAAATATGGTGCTGGATGATGATTATTCGTGGAACAGCCTGTATGTAGACCTGAAATACCGGTTTGTGGACATCGGAGAGGTGCCGTTTGTAGATACAATGGAAATTTCGCTGGATGATCCACATACACTGCGGATTTCTGTTACGGAAAAAGGCATTCTCGGAAGTTTCTATATAGATACACTTGGGCAGTATGCATATTTTGATAAAGACGGATTTGTTGTGGAAACTTCATCGGATGTAATCGAGGGAGTGCCAAAGATCACAGGCGTTACCTGCGACAGTGTGGTTTTATATGAAAAACTGCCGCTTGAGGATTCGAATCTGCTGAGAAATCTTCTGACATTGACACAATTATTGAAAAAATATGAGCTGGAACCGGAAGAGATCCATTATGACAGTGCAATGCAGCCACAGCTTACCTACGGAACGATTACAGTCAATGTTGGTTCAGAGGATTATCTGACACAGAAAATTGCAAGACTTTCCGCAATTATGCCACAACTGTCGGGACTGTCCGGTATACTTCATTTAGAAACATGGACGCCGGATACGACAGATATTGTGTTTGACCGTGCAGATCTGTAAAAAAAGTGTAATCTTTTTTGAAAAATCAGTTGATTAATTGTAAGAAAAATTATATTATAGTGTATATGAGTTTTTTAGCTGTAAATTTTTAAGCTAAATGAAGGAGGAACTACCTTGCTGGAGATTAAGACAACAGAAGCGGATACCAGTGCAAAGATCATCGTGATCGGAGTAGGAGGAGCTGGTAATAATGCTGTAAATAGAATGATTGATGAGAGTATCGGGGGAGTCGAGTTTATCGGGGTAAACACGGATAAACAGGCTTTGGCACTCTGCAAAGCACCGACACTGATTCAGATCGGTGAGAAGCTGACGAAAGGACTTGGAGCTGGAGCACAGCCTGAGATCGGTCAGAAAGCCGCTGAGGAGAGCATGGAAGAATTATCTGCAGCAGTAAAAGGCGCGGATATGGTTTTTGTAACCTGTGGTATGGGCGGTGGAACCGGAACAGGTGCAGCACCGGTTGCTGCTAAGATTGCAAAAGAGCAGGGAATCTTAACGGTCGGCGTTGTGACAAAGCCATTTAAATTTGAAGCAAAACAGCGTATGTTAAATGCACTTTCCGGTATTGAACGTTTAAAAGAGAGCGTTGATACTCTGATCGTGATCCCGAATGACAAACTTTTGGAGATTGTTGACAGACGTACAACTATGCCGGATGCTTTGAAGAAGGCTGACGAAGTGTTGCAGCAGGCTGTTCAGGGAATTACAGACCTCATTAATCTGCCTGCATTGATCAATCTTGACTTTGCCGATGTTTCCACAGTTATGAAGGACAAGGGTATGGCACATATCGGTATTGGTAATGCAAAGGGTGATGACAAGGCGATCGAAGCAGTTAAACTTGCAGTTGCAAGTCCACTGTTAGAGACAACGATCAATGGTGCATCTCATGTTATCATTAATATATCCGGTGATATTTCCCTGATGGATGCGAACGATGCCGCAAGTTATGTTCAGGATCTTGCAGGTGATAATGCCAATATTATTTTCGGTGCGAAGTATGATGAGTCCATGACAGATGAAGCAACCATCACGGTTATCGCAACAGGACTTGAGAATGCCCAGGCGGCACCAAAGAGCAAGATCATGCCGGATCTCCGTTATGGAAATACTGCGAATGTTACAAGAC
Source organism: Roseburia sp. OF03-24 (assembly GCF_003463035.1). Lineage (NCBI taxonomy): Bacteria > Bacillati > Bacillota > Clostridia > Lachnospirales > Lachnospiraceae > Roseburia > Roseburia sp. OF03-24. Next base: position 98,047 of record NZ_QSCK01000003.1, read on the forward strand.
CGGTTGGAACACCTGGCATTAACAGACAGGCAGCAAATCTCGGTGCAAGTGTACAGGCACATACGCAGACACAGGCAACAACACCGACATTCTCCGGTATCCAAAGACCACGCCAGCCAGAGAGTACGGTACAGCCGATGGATATTAAAATCCCGGATTTCCTTAAAAATTCAAGAAAATAAATATAAGATAATTATGTACATCAGAAAAGAGATTTATGCATTGACAAAATGTGTAGATCTCTTTTTTCGTATAGCACAGATGATCACTTGTCGAAAATAAGGGATGATTTTTAGGATTTGCAGTTCCTGTTTTGACAAAAAAGTAATGTTATACGTTTTATAATGGCAGTAAAGATGCAAAAGAATCTGAGAAAAGAGGTGAGGCGAGATATATGTATTTTATGCAGATGTGTTCCTGCTTGAAAATCTGTTCATGGATTATATGGCAATACTTGGATGCAACTGTCTGCTGAAACGGAGAATACATGCCGGGCGGTTGTTTGCAGTATCGCTTATATTTTCGCTGTTTCACCTGTTTCTGGTTTGTTTTATAAGAAACAGGATACTTTATTTGCTGATCGCACATTTTGTTTTAAATACGGGGATGGTATTTTTGTGTTTTGGCTGGGAAGGAAAGCGCAGCTATCTGGAAAACTGGGTTGTAACCTATTTTATGTGTGTGATACAGGGAGGAGCACTGGAATGGCTCTTAGAACAGCAGATATTTACACAAAATGAGGTTTTGCAGATATTTGTTGTGACCGCGGCAGTGGTTACGGCAGTGATCTGTTTTGGAGAAAGACGCATTTACGGAAATCATATATATCCTGCGGAGTTAAAAAAAGGGGAAAGACATATCAGACTGCATGCATACTGGGATAGCGGAAATCAGCTGATGGACCCGTATACAGGACAGGAAATCAGTATTTTATCGGAAACCACAGCAGAAAAGATCTTTTCAAAGGAAAAAGATCTGGTACGGTTTGTGCCCTATCGGTCACTGGGAGAAAAGAATGGGTTAATTGCGGTAACAAATGTGGATGAAATGATAATTTTCCAGGGAAAACATGCGGTAAAGATCCAGAATGCGGCGATCGGAACGGCAGATAAAATGTTATTTGACGGTAAGGAATATGAAATGATTCTGAATGCATCAAGCATTATGCCGCATGGCATATAGTGTGAAAATAAAAATTAAGGTGGAATTGGGAATGTACATAAAATTTGCGATACCAAAGATAAGAACAATGATATTTCCTGGTATTTTTCGAAAGAAAAAGAATGAAGTGCATTATATCGGAGGTGCAGAGGTACTTCCACCGCCACTTGCAGGTGAAGATGAGGCGGTATGTATAGAGATGCTCACAAGTGATGAAAGCGGGCAGCTTGCGAGGAAACGCCTGATCGAACACAACCTGAGACTTGTGGTTTATATTGCAAAGAAATTTGATAATACCGGTGTTGGGGTGGAAGATCTGATCTCGATCGGCACGATCGGCCTGATCAAGGCGATCAACACATTTAATCCAGGAAAAAACATTAAACTGGCGACCTATGCATCGAGATGTATTGAAAACGAAATCCTGATGTATCTGCGGCGAAACAGTAAAACAAGAATGGAAGTGTCTATTGATGAACCCCTAAATGTTGACTGGGATGGAAATGAACTGCTGCTTTCAGATATTTTAGGAACTGACGAGGACGTGATCTACCATGACATTGAAACGGATGTGGAACATCGGCTGCTTAAGACCGCAATTGGAAAGCTTTCCGGAAGGGAACGGATGATCATTGAACTGCGGTTTGGATTAAACACGATTGACGGTGAAGAAAAAACACAGAAGGAGGTTGCGGATATGCTTGGTATTTCCCAGTCTTATATATCCAGACTGGAAAAAAAGATCATGGGAAGACTGAAAAAAGAAATCGTGCGTCTGGAATAAAACACCATTTTATGTTGTTGTGCAAAATGACAAAATGATTAAAAAATTTATAAAATATGAAATAATATTGTGCATATAGCTGAAAAATAGTATAATGAAAGAAAAGCAGACAGAATGGGGGACTTCATATGGTATTGGAATTTTTAGGCGCAGCACATGAGGTAACGGGCAGTTGTCATTATCTGTCATTTGCAGATAAGCATATACTGGTGGACTGTGGAATGGAACAGGGACCGGATCTATACACGAACCAGGATATACCGGTTAATGCGGCAATGATTGATTATGTGTTTGTGACACATGCACATATTGACCATTCCGGATTATTGCCTCTTTTATACAATCATGGTTTTCGCGGCAAAATTTACTGTACGTTAGCGACTAATGAACTGTGTAACATTATGCTCAAAGACAGCGCACATATCCAGATGTTTGAGGCAGAGTGGCGTAACCGGAAGGCAAAACGAGCCGGAAAACCGGAAATAGTTCCTCTTTACGATATGAATGATGCGATGAGCGTGCTGAATCATTTTGTGCCGTGTGATTATCAGAAAAAGATTAAAGTCTGTGACGGACTTGAAGTAAGATTTGTGGATGCCGGTCATCTGCTTGGATCTTCAAGCATTGAAATGTGGGTACAGGATGATGACGGAACAGAGGTAAAACTGGCATTTTCCGGAGATATCGGGCCGGGCAACCGTCCGCTTATCAAGGATCCGGAATATATCAAAGATGCCGATTATGTGATCATGGAGTCAACTTACGGTGACAGAAAACACAATACACCTCTGGATTTTGCGATCGCCCTTGCGAAAGTGATCAAAGAGACGCTGTATGAACGGGGAGGCAATCTGGTCATCCCGGCATTTTCCGTAGGCAGAACGCAGGAGATGCTTTATTTTATACGCAGGATCAAAAGCGAACATCTGCTGCCTGAATTTGAAAATTTTGAGGTATACATAGACAGCCCGTTAGCGGTTGAGGCTACAAGTATCTTTAATAAGAGCGTGGAAGAATGTTTTGATGAAGATGCGAGAGCACTTGTGCAGCAGGGGATTAACCCGATCGGATTTCCGGGACTTAAAATGGCGATCACAAGTGATGAATCGAAGATGATTAACTTTAATGATGATCCGAAAGTTATTATTTCTGCATCCGGAATGTGTGAGGCGGGACGTATCCGCCACCATTTGAAACATAATCTGTGGAGAAAAGATTCCACGATTTTATTTGTAGGATACCAGGTACCTGGAACGCTTGGCTTTTCCCTTTTAAATGGTGCGAAAGAAGTCAGGCTTTTTGGAGAGACGATCGAGGTCGCAGCAACGATCGAGAATCTTCCGGGTATCAGCGGACATGCGGACGTGGAACAGCTTACAAAGTGGGCGGCATCATTTGAAAACAAACCGAAAAAAGTATTTGTGGTACATGGGGAGGATAAAGTCACAGAGCAGTTTGCAGACCATCTGAAAGATGCTCTGGGATATGATGCATATGCACCGTTCCCGGGAGACGCATTTGACCTTGCAACAGGTGAACAGGTGCGTGAAGGTTCCAGGGAACGGGCAGAGAAAAAGACGATGGAGAAGAGCCGTGCGTCAAGCAATGTATTTGCAAGACTGCTTGCTGCGGGACAGAGGCTTCTTACGGTTATCAATAAATGCGAAGGAATGCCAAACAAAGAACTTGGTAAATTTGCAGATCAGATCAATGCCCTGTGTAATAAGTGGGAACGTTAAAGCGACAGATAATGACGGATGGATTTTAAGGCGGATTTTTCCAGACGGCTGACCTGAGCCTGTGAGATATGGATCTCGTCAGCCACTTCCATCTGCGTTTTGCCTTCAAAAAAACGAAGTTTTAAAATATAATTTTCGCGCTCGTTCAGCCGGTTAAGAGCGTCGTTTAAGGATAGTTCTTCGATCCAGTTTTCTTCCCGGTTTTTTTTGTCGCTGATCTGATCCATGACATAGAGTGTGTCACCGCCGTCAGTATAGACCGGATCATAAAGACTGAGCGGGCTTTGTATGGCATCAAGGGCAAAGACAATATCCTCTTTGGAAATGCCGGATTCGGCTGCGATTTCGTCAAGAGTCGGTTCTTTGTTTTCAGATTTTGAGAGAATCTCTTTTGTATGGATTGCCTTGTAGGCAGTGTCGCGCAGGGAACGGCTGACACGGATAGAGTTATTGTCGCGCAGGTAGCGCCGGATTTCACCTATGATCATTGGTACTGCGTAGGTGGAGAATTTTACACCGATCGTTGGATCAAAGTTATCGATGGATTTGATCAGACCGATACATCCGATCTGAAAGAGATCATCAACATTTTCGTGGTTGCCGGAAAAACGTTTGATGACACTTAATACCAGTCTGAGATTGCCCTTGATATATGTTTCTCTGGCAGTGTTGTCTCCCTGCTTGATTCGCGCAAACAGAGCATCTTTTTCCTCTTCTTTCAAAATGGGGAGTTTTGCGGTATTGACACCGCAGATTTCTACTTTATAAGAAGCCATGCTGTTTTCCTCCGGAATTTCGTATTTACCATAAAGAGCATGCTTCAAACAGATGAATTTTATTCAGAAATTAACTTTTTTTCCAAAGAGTTTCGTGCTAAAATAAAAAGGTATCAAAAACCAGAACAGAGTGTGGTGCAGTGATGATGAAAGATATGATCGATAAAAGAAATGAGCAGGAACGGATTGCGAGAAGTATTATCAAGTACTGGAATGTGAATTATATTCCGAGAGCACAGACCGATCCAATGATACAGATGCAGACTGGGGAAACAGAAAGTAAGCAGGAACAGACTGCAGACGAAAATATGCAGGAAAACTACAATAGAGCAACAAATGCATATTCAGGTCAGTATGGTCAGGAGAAAGACTTAGATGGTGTGAAAAGAGAACAGATAGACAAGATCCTTCATGAAAAGGCAGAGAATATCCATCGTCTCTTTGAAAATGGGGGAGTAGAGTAACCGTTATTTATTTTTTGCATATGATATCATAAGGAAAATAACAGAGGAATCAGAATGTCTGAAATCATACTTCGCAAATATCATGGGGTTGGCAATGATTATCTGATTTTCGATCCAAAGAAAAATGACGTTGTTTTAAACGAAAGACTGATAAAGCAGTTATGCAGACGTAATATTGGCGTCGGTGCAGATGGGATTTTGTACGGACCGCTTATTGAAGATAAAAAAATTAAAGTACGAATTTTTAATCCGGATGGAAGTGAAGCTGAAAAAAGCGGCAATGGCATCCGGATTTTTTCAAGATATTTAAAAGATGCCGGCTATGTAAAAGAAAAAAAGTATTATCTGACCACAAAGGCGGGGGATACGCTTGTAACTTTTCTGGATGATGCTGGAGAGCGCATGCGTGTGGATATGGGATATGCGGTATTTGAGGCAGAACAGATCCCAGCACTTGGATTTGAAGGAGAAGTCGTGGGAGAATCGATATTTTTCTGCGATAATTTTTATAATGCAACCTGTGTATCCATGGGCAATCCTAACTGTGTTATCATGCTTGAACGGGTAGACCGCAAGAAGGCAATGCAGTTAGGACCGTATGTGGAAAATGCAAAATATTTTCCGAATCGTATCAATATGCAGCTTTGCCAGATTGTGGATGAAAAAAATATACAGGTTGAGATCTATGAACGTGGAGCAGGTTATACGTTTGCTTCCGGCACCGGGGCCTGTGCGGCAGCAGCAGCTTCTCACCGTTTAGGGCTGGTGGGAGATGAAGTGACCGTACATATGCACGGTGGAGATCTTTTTATAGAGTTTGGGGAAGACGGTAGAATTTTTATGACGGGTTCGGTTGTATATATTGGAAAAATTACTGTTGCAGAGCAGTTTTTTTCATGAAAGAGAAAGGAAATGATTTAGATGAAAGAACGGTATCAATTACGTCATGCGGCAGGGGCGTACTGGCTTTTGGATATGGAGCAGGGAAAACAATATAAAAAACCGTTCATGTTAAACGAGTGTGGTGCATATATTTATCGTGCGTATATTTCAGGAATGTCCGAAGATGAGATCGTACAGGCATTTGCAAAAGAATATGAATTATCATTCTCCGGTGCACAAAGTGATGTGAAACAGTTTATGATGGAGTTAAGACAACAGGGTATTATTTGAGGATGGGACAGATATGAACATATTGCTGGTTGGAAATGGCGGAAATTTCATGCGCCTTATGATTAACAGGCTGAATAAAGAAGGACACAGGGTATTCGTTCTGACGGAGGAACCAAAGAAAGGGTATAGTTTAAAGAAAGTATTTGAAGTGTATCATTTTTCGTATGAGGATGCCTGTGTGCGGGAGGTATTAGAGAGCATCATGCCACAGGTGGTTGTTTTTTGGGGGGCATACGACCATAATTTCTCCTGGAACAAGGTGGAAAATACAGCGGCATCCTACGCGGCCGGACTTACGAATATTTTGATGAATTATATAGCTTTAAAGAAAGGCAGATTTGTCTATCTTTCTTCGGAGAGTGTTTTTGATGGTGAAAATGCCCGTCTTATGACGGAGGACGATCTTACCGGGGCATGCAGCAAGAGAGGGCAGGCAATTGCCATCGGAGAAGAAATCTGTAAAAATTATGCACGGATGGGGAATGACATTGTGGTTCTCCGGCTTGATCATCTGTATGGGGAGATACGAAAGAAAGAAGATACCGATACGATCTGCGCAAAGATGTGCTTAGAGGCTGTAAATACCGGTGAGATCATTGCGCCACAGAATGAAAAAATAATGCTTTTGCACGAGGCTGATGCAGTGGAGTTTATTTACCAGATGATGGTAACAAAGGAGCATAAACACACATTGTATCAACTGTCTTCCGGGGAAAAAATATCACGGTATGACCTTGCTAAGGCAGTTGCTGCGGGAATGAAGACCGGGGTCAGTGTCATAGAAGAAGAAAACGAAAAAGACCGGGAAGTTATGCTTTCCGGTAAAAGATACGAGGAAGAGTTCGGGCTTCGTGTGATTCATCATGCCGGGACTGATGTGGAAAAGATTGCGGCTTATTTTGGCAGGCATGCAGCAGAATTTACGGATATAGTGAGAAAAAAGGGGTATTTGTTTCAAAGATTTGGCAGCAGAACAAAGGAAATCATAACGAATCTGATCCCTTTTATGGAAAACCTTATTTGTTTTATCCCATTTTTTATGTTAAATAACCGGGCAGTTGGAAGTGAATATTTTCAGAATATTGATTTTTATCTTCTGTATGTGCTGTTGTTTGCACTTGTGTATGGACAGCAGCAGGCAACATTTTCTGCGCTGCTTGCCGTGGCGGGATATTGTTTCCGGCAGATGTATCACAGAAGCGGATTTGATGTCATGCTTGACTATAATACCTATGTCTGGATCGCACAGCTTCTGATCTTAGGTCTGGCAGTAGGTTACTTAAGGGACCAGCTTCGCGCGATGAGAGAGGAACAGCAGCATGAGGTATCATATTTAACCAAGCAGCTGGATGATATTTCAGATATTAATGTCAGCAATGTCAGGGTAAAAGAGATTCTTGCAAATCAGATCGTAAATCAGAATGACAGTTTTGGAAAACTATATGAGATCACGTCAAGTCTTGAGCAGTATGAACCATGTGAGGTACTTTTTTATGCAGCGGAAGTGCTTGCAAGACTGATGGGAAGCAAGGATGTGGCAATTTATACAGTGGCGAACCGTTCTTATGCACGTCTTTTTTCTGCAACATCAGCAAAAGCACGCAGTCTTGGTAATTCGATCAATTACAGTCAGATGGATGCCATGTATACGGTTCTTGCCGGGAAGAAGGTTTATATTAATAAAAATATGGATGAAAGGTATCCGCTTATGGCGAATGCCATTTATTCAGAAGATGAGATGCAGCTGATACTGATGATCTGGGGGATTCCGTGGGAAAGGATGACGTTAGGACAGGCAAATATGCTGACAGTTATCGGCTATCTGATCCAGAATGCGGTGGTGCGTGCAAACCGTTATATTGCCGCGTTAGAGCAGCAGCGATACATACAGGGAACAAATATATTGGAACCGGAAGCCTTTTCATCCCTCGTAAAGGCATATTTAAAGGCAAGGGATAAGGGTCTGACACAGTGTGCACTGCTTTCTGTGGACACAGAGAAAAAAGACCGTGAAGAGACTGGCAGACGGCTTACAAAACTCTTGAGACAAAGTGATTATGTCGGTGAACTTGAAGACAGAAAAATGTATGCACTTCTTGCAAATACCAGTACAAAGGATGCAGATATGGTAAGAGAAAGGTTTGAAAAAGAGGGAGTGTACTGTCAGATTCAGGAGGATATATTTTTATGACAGTTACGGAAAAGAGATTTTGTATCGTCCTTTTGATCAATATGGCGGTTGCTATTTTTTACGTGGTATGGAGCAGTCTGGGCAGACGTGAAGGGAAAAAAATAGATATACTGATGAAAGGCATCGTTATGTTTCTGTGTCCGGTGGTGGGACCGTTGTTCTTTTTTGCCGGACTGGTGTTTAATAAGGTCTTTTTCAGACAGAATGTAGATCTTGAGGATGTTATTTTCAGTAAAGAGCGTGTAAAGACACATCTTCGTGCTGATGAGGAGAGGGAAGGAAATTTAGTACCGATCGAGGAAGCACTTGCGATCAGTGATAAGGACAGTTTGAGAACACTGGTAATGAACGTAGTACGTGGAGATGTACAGAATTCCCTGGCATCCATTTCACTTGCATTAAACAGTGAGGACACAGAAACGTCACATTATGCCGCTACGGTATTAAGGGATGCACTGAATGATTTCAGAAAGCGTTCGCAGGAACTTTACCTTCAGATGAAACAGGATGGATGCGATGCGGCAGAAGCAGCATGTATCCTGATCGAGTATATGTATGGAGTTTTGATCCAGGAGGTGTTTCATGAAAAGGAACAGCAGACCTATATTGACATGATGGAAGAGGCATGCAGCTTCCTGAATGAAAAATATCAGGAAAAACTGCAGGTTTCCTATATCGAGGGGCTTTGTATGATGCTTCTTAAGATAAAGGATTTCAAACGCATGAAATACTGGTGCGATAAGAGCAGGGAACTTTATCCGGAGGAGTTATCAACCTATACCTGCTACTTAAAACTTTATTTTACAGAGGGAAACAAAAAAGATTTCTTTGATGAATTGGAAAAATTAAAAAAATCCGATATTGTAATAGACAGAGAAACATTGGAATTGATTCGTATTTTTAGCTGAAGGAGGTGATGGCAGTGTCGATGAAAGTTCTGACTGTATTACAGTTTATCAGCATTTTTGTGATCTATACCGGGCTTTTTATAGCGGTTCCGGCACTGCTTTTGCATCGCAGGCTGAAAGATGAAATATTTAGTGTCAGGTTTTTCTTTTATATTGTATTAGGTCATTTTTATCTGATCAATCTGGTATTATTTCTTCAATTACTTCATATTTCTGGAAGATTCACACTGATTTTGGGCAGTGTTCTCCCGGTTATTGTATCCTTGATCCGTACGAAAAGAGTTTCACCAAAAAAAATCGGGCACGTCATAGGAAACAGAACATCGCATGTCATCCGGGAGACGCTTGGCATCAAGCTGCTCCTTCTTGAGATAGTCCAGTGGATTGGCAGGAAGGTGAAGAAGCTGTGCAGAAGAATGTGTGGACTGATCATCAGACATTTTGCTGATGGAATGCTGTTTATTGTATTTACTGCAACGGTTCTTGTGATGTATGGCACCAATATGATCCATACATACGGTTATTGTGCATCCGATATACCTGTGCACAATTACTGGATCAATGCAATGGGAAATAATGATGTATTTGTAGCTGGGATTTATCCGTTTGGATTCCATTGTGTGATCTATTATATTCATGCTGTAACAGGAATAGAAACATATGTTCTACTCCGGCTTTTTTATGTAGTGCAGGTTTTATATATCCATTATGCACTGCTGGCATTTTTGAAAGCATGCTGCAGAACATCATATTGCGCATGGGGAGCTGTGTTTTTTTATGTGCTTGCAGCATTTTTTAACAGGAATACCTATTCCCGTTACTACAGTTCCCTGCCACAGGAATTTGGTATGATATTTATTCTGCCGGGAATTTACTTTATGTTTGCCTTTTTAAGACAGCGGAAAGCAGAAGTGGATCAATGCAGAAAAGAAAAAAATATTGCCGGATTAAAGACCTGGAAGTGCAAAAGTACCCGTTATCTGATAGGATTTGTTGCAGGATTTGGTCTTACACTTATTGTGCATTTTTATGACACCATGGTAGCAGGTCTGTTCTGCATCGGTATCGCAGGGGGATATCTGTTTCGTATTTTTAAGAAGGAATATTTTTTCCGGGTACTTGCGACCGGTATCCTAAGTATTTTCTTAGCAGTGCTGCCGATGGGAATCGCATTTTTACAGGGAACACCATTGCAGGGATCACTTGGCTGGGGACTTAACGTGATCAATGGCGGCAGTAATACAGGCAATGAGGAAGAACAAACAGATGTTACAGATAATGAAAACGAAGAAATGAATACAACGGGTGCACTGAGTCAGGGCACGACGGAAAGCATGGGTCCGGCCGGAAATACAATGAATCAGACAGTGTCCGGTAACAGCACAGACAATGTACAGATGCCGGAAACAACGCAGGTAAAAACGTCAGCGCTTGCTGCGCTGGTGGAAAGGGTACGGTTCCGGATCACTGATATTGCAAAGAACGGTCTGGATTATCTCTGGACGGGAGTGCACAATGTTGTAATGCTTCAGGCAAGTGACCAGTGGATGATGTTCATTTTTGGCTGTGAGGGATTTTGTCTGGCAGGAGGATTATTATTTGTGCTCATTGGAAAACGTGACTACGGATCAATGCTGATGTCCACCGGATTTGGACTGCTGCTTCTGATGATGTTTCTTAGTGCATGGCGTTTTGGACTGCCGCATATTATGGATGCAAGCAGGTGCAGTATATATGTGGCTTATATGATACCGGCAGCGATAGGGCTTGGAGCAGACGGCATAGTGGCACTGGTCTTTGGATTTTTTAAGCGTGATATCTGGATGAATCTGGTCTCACTGCTGACCTCAGCCGCCCTGGTTGCGGTACTGGTCAATGGAAACCAGATCCGTACACCGTCGATCGTAACAGCACTGCAGTCAAATTCGGCGATCACTTGTCTGGCAAATATAAAAAGAGAAAACGAAAAGTATAAATATACGATCTGTTCTGCAAATGATGAACTGCGAATGATGGAAGATTATGCGCGTCACGAGGAGACGATCACATTTTTACGAAGTATGGAAGGAAATGCGGTAAACGGAAATCTGACATTGCCGACAGACCGTGTATATTTCTTTATTGAGAAGATACCGCTTGATTATACTGTAGCATATGAGGGAAGCGGACAGCGGATCTCGGAAGAAGGAGCAGAAAAACCGCTGCCGACAGCAAATGATATTTCCGTTTATGAGGGTGAAAACAGATGGATCGTAATGTCAAGGATGTATTACTGGGCACAGGCATTTATGGAACTGTATGGAAAAGAAATGCAGGTGTATTATGAAACAGATGATTTTGTCTGTTATGTGGTAGAACAGAATACCTACAGTTTATATGATTTTTCGATTGATTATGGATATAATGAATGACAATAGGATGTTTGAAGATCATATATTCTATTGCCGGCAGAAAAAATAGCAGATGCCAAAAGAGATGAATCTGGAAAGGAAAATGTGATGGTATCCCGGAGAAATTTTGCTACGATCACTATCATGCTCGTTATTTTATTGTTTATGTTTCAGTTTACGGGTGTGATGAAAGATAAACTCAGTAAATATGGAATCAATGAATATCAGGAGAGTGCCCGGACAGAACTTACGGAAAAGGATATGTTTCCTGCATCCGGACAGAGTGAACAAAAAACGGCAAGGGTTTTTTATGCCGGACAGAGTGAAAAAACAAAAAACACGGTAAAATGGTGGTGTACATACAGTAAGCGGGATTTTCAGACCGCAGACTCCCTGAATGTTATCATGGATGATGAAGATGATCTGCCGGATGTTCTGGTCTTAGATGGAACATATCTGGAAAACAGGGAGAATATAAATGCGGTCAGTGATGCGGTTGAAAATGGTGTAAATGTTGTGGTTTCAGGACTTCCGGATGCGGATGAGATCGAGAAGAACAACAGTTTGAGAAAACTACTTGGAATCCGTTATGTGGAACAGAAAGAAGTAACACTCGAAGGCATACATCTGTTTGCAGGATTTCTGCTTGGCGGGGAAGTCATCTATCAGGCGAAAGATGAGGAAGAAGAAAAAAATAAGGACATGGATCTTACGGTTCCGTGGTATGTGACGGGTGAGGGAACCAAAAGCTATATGGTTGGAATGTTAGAAGATGTCCGGCCGGACAGTGGAAGACAGCCTGCGATCATATGGAGAAACGGACTGGAAAATGCCTGTGTGTTCTGTGTGAATGGTGATTATCTGGAAGATAATTCCGGTATTGGAATCCTGGATGCAATGATGGCAGAAGCATCTTCCTTTGAGATTTATCCGGTGGTTAATGCACAAAATCTTGTGATCGCAAATTATCCGGGATTTGCATCAGAAAATGAAAATAATATGGAAAAAATATACAGTCAGTCACAGAAAGCGTTGTTTCGGGAGATTATCTGGCCGTCTCTGGTTTCAATTGAACGAAAGATCGATGCAAAACTGACTTGTATGATGACACCACAGTTTGATTATAATGATGAAAATGAACCGAGGGAGGGAGAAGTTGCATATTATCTGAAATTATTGAAAGAGGAGTATGGGGAAGCCGGGCTTTCCTCCGGTAATGTGTCGGATACCGGATTGTCTGAAAAAATGGAGCAGGATGAACAGTTCTGGAAAAGAGAGGCACCGGATTACTGTTTTCAGTCTTTATTCCTGGAACACGAAAATGAACTTGGTGATGCCTTAGAAAATGATAAACTTGGCGGAATAAGGACAGTTGTAACCCCGGAATCACAGACTTACGATGAACCGGTCATTTCTTTTGCCAAGGAAAATGTGACGCTGCAGCGGGCTACCGGGGACGGCGTAAATCACACATTTATGGATGATTTCAGACAGAGATGCATTCAGACAGCGCTGGGATATTCCAATACAGTGTGGGATCTGCTTGTGGCAGCGTATCCGGAGAAAAAAGCTGATGCATGGGAGGTTCTTTCGAAGGAAGCGGCGTCTAACATCTGTACTTATCAGAAATCGTATATGGTGTTTGATGAGACGACTCTTTCAAAGAGTGACCAGAGAATCCGCAGATTCTTTGCACTTTCCTATTCCGTGGAATCTGAAGATAATACGATTTTGCTGCATGTGGATGGATTAGAGGAGCAAGCATGGTTCTTACTGCATACGGGAAACCGTGAAATAGAAGAAATGCATGGCGGAAGTTTTTCTGCAGTTGAGGATGGTGTTTACCTGATCTGTGCAGAGAATGATGAGGTAACGATCCGGTTGAATGAGGAAGAAGAAAAACAATTGTTTTTTTACGAGGATTGAGAATGAAAGTATGTATTGTAGCAGAGGGATGTTATCCTTATGTGGTAGGTGGTGTGTCGAGCTGGATCAACAGCATGATAAAATCTTTTCCGGAGATCGAATTTGTGGTGCTTTCGATCGTGGCAAACCGTTCCTACCGGGGAAAATTTGTGTATGAACTGCCGGAAAATGTGTCAGAAGTTTATGAACTTTATCTGGAAGATTATGACTGGGTAGAACAGAAGAAAAATAAAAAACTGCACTTAAATCAGACAGAATATGAGGCGCTGCGATCCTTACTTTTAAACCGTAACGTTGAGTGGGATACATTGTTTACATTATTTGAAAAGAAAGAATTTTCACTGAATGCTCTTTTGATGGGAGAAGATTTTTTAAAGGCAGTGCGGGAGTGTTATCAGCTTAAGTATTCACAGGTTGTCTTTTCTGATTTTTTGTGGACGATGCGGTCCATTTATCTGCCGCTATTTCTGACCTTAAAGATGGAACTGCCCAAAGCAGATCTGTATCACTGTGTTGCAACCGGGTATGCAGGGGTGATCGGAAGCATGGCAAAGAAAAGATATGGATGTGCGCTTATGGTTTCAGAACATGGAATTTATACCAGGGAACGGGAGGAGGAACTGATCCGTGCAAAGTGGGTAGGTGGTATCTATAAAAATATCTGGATTGAACAGTTTAAAAAAATGTCACTGCTTGCATACCGGTATGCAGATCAGGTAACATGCCTTTACAAGCATGCCATGGAACTTCAGATCGAACTTGGATGTCCCGCAGAAAAAATAAAAATTACGCCGAACGGTATTGATGCACAGAGATTTGTCAGATGTCTTGAGGAAAAGAGAGAAGATGATGATATGATCAATATCGGGGCTGTGCTCAGAATTGCGCCGATCAAGGATGTGAAAACGATGATCCGGGCATTTGCTTATGCAAAAAAAGAGGCACCAAAACTTGCGTTATGGATCATGGGACCATCGGATGAAGAAAAAGAATATGCAAAAGAATGTTTAGAACTGGTGGAACTGCTTGGTGTGGAAGATGTGATCTTTACGGGAAAAGTTGACGTGACAGAGTATCTTGGCAGAATGGATATGACCATACTCACGAGTATCAGTGAGGGACAGCCGCTTACGATCCTGGAAAGTTTTGCTGCGAAAAAGCCGGTGATTGCAACGGATGTAGGAAATTGCAGAGGACTGATCTATGGCGAAGGGGATTCGTTTGGGGAGGCAGGAATCATCACACATATCATGAATGTGGAGGAGATTGCCGCCGCGATGGTAGATCTTGCACGGCACAGGGAGAAGAGAATCGGTATGGGAGAAAACGGTTACCGGAGACTAAGGAGCCGGTATCTTGTAAATGACATGAGAGAAACGTACCGGCAGATCTACCGGCAGTTTGAGCATGCAGACAGAGAGCAGGGAAAGAAAGGGGATGTGTGATCTATGGCTGGAATTGGTGTAAAACTTCAGAAAATATATGACAGGCGCACGATCCTTGCAAATCTGGCGGGCTTTGGGTACAGTACCATGGTTACGATCGCACCAATGTTTGTTGTGATCGGCAATGTGATGCTGATGAGTCACTTCCTTGGCTATGAGACGGTGGGATATGCGAGAAGGGGATTATTTTCAGGCACGGTACTTTATATTTTTATATTTTCCCTGCTGGTTGCGGCGCCGTTTAATGCTGTATTATCGAGATATATGTCCGATATTATTTATGAGGAGAAATACGAAGATATCCTGCCATGCTATGAAGTCGGACTGTTTCTGAATATCGTGTTTGGGTGTCTGTTTGCGATTCCGTTCTGTATCAGAGAGTATCTGAAGGGGCAGGTGGATCTGGTATTTGTGTTTACCGGATTTTGTGGATTTATTTCGCTTCTGCTGGTATTTTATTCCATGCTGTATCTGTCAATCTGCAAAGACTACCAGAAAATATCTTTATTTTTCCTGATGGGAATGGCGGCAGCATTTGGGCTTGCATGGCTGCTCGTAAAAGTCTTTCACAGAGATATCATATACAGCATGCTGCTTTCACTTACGATCGGATTTTTTCTGACAGCATCAATATCAGCAGCAACCATAAAGAGTTACTTTAAAAGAAACAGTCATCAGTACCGCAAGGTGCTTCGCTATTTTAAAATTTACTGGCATCTTGTTGCAACAAATCTGCTGTATACGTTAGGACTTTATATACATAATTTTGTATTCTGGACGACGGATTTAAAGATGACGGTGGCAGATACATTTGTCTATGCGCCGGCATATGATATGGCAACCTGTCTGGCAATGTTTACGAATCTTTCGTCGACTATTATTTTTATCAGCCGCGTGGAAATGCATTTTCATGAGAGATACAAGGCTTATTCGGAGGCTGTTATCGGTGGAAGATGGGAAGATATCAACAATGCCAAAAACAGAATGTTCCGCCAGCTTGCCGCCGAGCTTATGAATCTTGTGAGAATCCAGTTTATCGTTTCGGTCGTGCTTTATCTGCTCTGTGTGATATTGCTGCCGGGAATGGGATTTTCAGGGCTTGTAATGCAGATTTATCCTTGTCTTGCAGCCGGATATTTTATTCTTTTCCTGCTGTACGCGGAACTGATTTTTCTGTATTATTTTAATGACATGACAGGAGCACTTTTAACAGCGGTATGTTTTTGCATGGGTACTTTTTGTGGAACGCTGTTTTCAAAGGAACTCCCTGACCTCTGGTATGGTGCGGGGCTTGTCATGGGAAGTTTCCTTGGGTTTACCGTTGGATATTTCAGA
Source organism: Roseburia sp. OF03-24 (assembly GCF_003463035.1). Classification (NCBI taxonomy): domain Bacteria; kingdom Bacillati; phylum Bacillota; class Clostridia; order Lachnospirales; family Lachnospiraceae; genus Roseburia; species Roseburia sp. OF03-24. Next base: position 114,339 of record NZ_QSCK01000003.1, read on the forward strand.
CTTCGCTGGGTGGAACGACATATGGATGTGCATATTTTCTGCCAGGGTGAATTATTTAAAATAAAAAGAGGAAAAAAACCTTCCGCAAAAAGTTATGACAGAAAAGAGGGGATCAGGGCATGATATTAAAAGTGTTGATGATAGGTTTTGGTATATTTCTGCTTATTATGGATCTGTTTATGTATGCAAGACAGAAACTCACAGATGTGATCGGACTTGGCTGGGCGATCGTTTCGCTGGCATTACTTGTGGCGGGTATCGTTGTAAGCCTGGATGATGTCTGTTATCTGTGGAGTGGGGCAAAAAATATCGTTTTGCTTATGTTTGCGGTGTTTGCTGTTATAATTCTGTTTTTGTTTAAGATCAGTATGGCAGTGTCAGTTGTGGTAGTAAAAAATCAGGAACTGGCGATGCAGGTATCGCTGCTCAATCAGGAAAATGAAAGAATATTGCAGGAGCTGAAGGTGCTTGTGGATGAAAAAGAAGATATTGTTCGTAATTAATACGTTAGGCGGAGCCGGTGCGGAGATGGCACTTTTAGAACTGCTTGAAAAACTGATAAAGGAAAATGAAAAAACAAAAGATGTACAGTATGAAATATCTCTTTATGTCCTGATGGGGCAGGGAGAACTGGTAAAGCGGCTGCCGGGAGAAGTGATACTGAAAAATAAATCGTATCAGCCCTTGTCTGTTCTGCAGAAAGAGGGAAGATATTTCATGTACAGGACAATATTAAAGACCATGTTTGTCCGTGGAACCATATTCCGCCTGATGCCGTATCTTTTGTCATTGCTTGCGGATATGTTAAAGAAACGTAAGATTTTACCAGATAAACTGCTTTGGCGTGTGCTGTCTGATGGAGGAGAGCGGTTTGCGGAAGAATATGATCTTGCGGTTGCATATTTAGAGGGGGGATCGGCATATTATGTTGCAGATCACGTCCATGCAAAGAAAAAGGCTGCGTTCATACATATTGATTACACGAAAGCAGGATATACAAGGAAGTCAGACCGTGACTGTTATCTGAAATATGATGCTGTTTTTCCAATCGGGGAAGAAATAAAGCAGCAGTTTTTGAAGGTTTATCCGGAATGCAGTGGACGGACAAAGGTTTTTCATAATATCATCAATACAGAAAAAATAAAAACAAAGGCGCTGCAGCCCGGTGGATTTTCTGATGATTTTGACGGTATCAGGCTTTTGACGGTCGGCAGGCTCACAGAACAGAAATCCTATCCAACAGCAATACGTGCAATGAAAATGATAAAAGAGAAACATAAAAATGTCCGCTGGTATGTTCTTGGGGAAGGACCAAAACGAAAGGAACTCGAACGGTTGATCGGGTCACTTGGCTTACAGAAAGATTTTATTCTGTGTGGATCTGTGGAAAATCCGTATCCGTATTATAAGGGTGCAGATATCTATGTACATGCAACCGGATTTGAAGGAAAAAGCATTGCGATACAGGAGGCGCAGACACTTGGACTTCCGGTAATTGCGTCGGAGAGCAGCCGTGAACAGATCAAAGATGGTGTGGATGGTATTTTATGCAGATTAGAACCAGAAGCAGTCAGTGATGCTGTATGCAGAATGGTGGAAGATGTGGCAATGAGAAAACGGTACGGGGAGGCATCTCTCAAAAAAAATGTTGTCTTTGAGAAAGATATGGAACTGTTGACCGGGTTACTGTCAGATTGACGGAAAAGATACATGCAGCAAAAAAGAGGGTTGGAATGGAAATGAAAAAGCAAAAAGAGTTATTGATTATTATGCCTGCATACAATGAGGAAAAGAATATCGAAGCAGTGCTCTGTGAACTTGAAAAGCCGGAAATAGCGTCTATTGCCGATATTCTTGTTATGAATGATGCATCTTCGGATTCAACAAACTGGGTGGTAAAGGCGCATGGACATACGTTAGTTACGCACGTGTTTAACCTTGGTTACGGCAGTGCCTTACAGCTCGGTTATAAGTATGCGATACGAAGGAAATATAAGTATGTGATACAGATGGATGCAGACGGACAGCATGATGTATGCAATATTCCTCAAATTTATGAGAGACTCCGGCAGAAGGATGCGGATGGCAGATATCCGGACATTGTGCTTGGATCAAGATTTATGGAGGAAAGTTCTGATTTTCCGGTTCCCATGACAAAAAAATTGGCATATGCGCTGTTCCGTAAGATGATCAAAATGACGACAGGACGTCAGATATATGATCCGACAACCGGACTGCAGGGACTTAGCCGGAAGGCATTTTTATATTATTCGAAATACAAGCATTTTGATGATAAATATCCGGATGCAAATATGATCATTCAGATGCTGCTGCTTGGATTTAAGGTGGAAGAGATACCGGCAGTCATGCATAACAGGCAGACTGGGGTCAGTATGCATTCCGGACTGAAACCGGTTATTTACATGTTTCGTATGGTGTTTTCAATTATCGGAGTAGTATTCCGTGTAAAAGTACTAAAAATTGATGCGGGGGCAGGGAAAGAAGATGTTTTTCTGGAAGAACAGAAATAAAAAACATTTTACAGTAAGATTCCCGGAAGAGAGCAGAAAAGAATGTGCAAATCCGGGCAGAGGATGGTATCATATTTACACATTTACACTGGATAAGAGAGATACGGATGGGCTTTTATATCAGCCTTTCTGGGATGACGAGACACTGGTGCTGGTACGATTTGACATCGGGGCATATCGGGGAAAAGAGCTTCCGAAAGAAGCACTTGCGTATGCTGATGAAATTTTAAAATGTTTTCACTGTTACGGGAAAGAGGTCATTTTGCGTGTCTTGTATGACACAAAGGGGAAAGGAATGGAACGGGAACCGACGTTGTTTTCCATGATTTTAACCCATATGAGGCAGATGGGAGCGGTTGTGCGTGCACATAAGGATGACATCTTTGTAACACAGGGATTATTTATCGGTAACTGGGGGGAAATGCACGGATCTAAGTTTCTGGATCAGGAATACATCAGGAAACTCTATGCAGCGTGGAGAGAGGCGATAGGACCGGACATTAAGATCGCACTCAGAAAACCGTCTTTCTGCCGTATGGCAGTGGCAGGAGAGGATGGCGAATTGGCACCTGGAGTATTTGATGATGCGATCTTTGGCTCAGAAAATCATATGGGGACCTTTGGACAGAAGCATCGTGATGACAGTGTGTGGACAGAAGACTGGTGCATTGAAGATGAACTGGTTTATATGCGGGAAACATGTGGATTGGTTCCATTTGGTGGGGAAGTGCTTTTTGGGCAGGAGGCACCTGTGAAAGAAATGCTGCTTTCGCTGAAAGATTTGCGGGTTACATATCTCAACAGCATTTATGAGGGGCAGATATTAGACCAATGGAAACAGATGGAATATGGGGAATGGGGCAGTTTCTACCAGTATATTGGTGCACACCTGGGATATCGTTTTGTGGCAGAGAAAGCTGTATTTTATACAGACAGAATAGAAATTGAGATAGCCAATACCGGATTTTCCAATATCTGTGATAAAGCAGAACTTGCATTGGTTAAGGAAAATATGGACGGAACAGAAGATGTTTATACGGCAGATTATGATATCCGGACATTATCCGGACATGAAACAGCAAAAATTATATTTCCACTGTCAGGATTGCAGGATGGAAAGGGAAAATATTATCTGAAGCTGACAAGATGCAGAGGAAAAGCGGAGATACGTTTTGCAAATGAAGGGGCAGGAGAACAGCTATATTTCAGATAAAAAGGGAGCATGAAAAACATGACAAAAGAGACAGACAAGATCAGTGTGATCGTGCCGGTATATAATGTGAAAAATTATCTGGAAAGCTGTGTGCAGAGTATTATGGGTCAGACATACCCGGATCTGGAGATACTTTTGATCGATGATGGATCTAATGACGGTTCTGCAGAGATATGTGACAGGCTCCAGGGTGCAGATGCGCGTATAAAAGTATATCACGAAAAAAATAAAGGAGTGTCCGGTGCGAGAAATAAAGGTCTGAAGGAGGCAACAGGTGCATATATTGCATTTGTTGATGCGGATGATGTATTAGATCCGGATATGTATACCTATCTGACCGGGCTTTTAAAAACATATAAAGCACAGATCGCCACATGTTCCGGATGGTACAAATATGATTCCGGTGTGGAAAAAAGGTTTGAAAGTCCAAGAAATGTGGTCTGTTTAAACGGAAGAGAAGCACTTGGTGTTTTGCATGAGAGATGCTATCTGCGTGCCTATGTCTGGAATAAACTGTTTCGACGGGAGGTTCTTGACGGAATCCGTTTTTCAACGGAACTGTCTTTTGCGGAAGATTATGAGATGTTCTGCCGGGTACTAGAGCAATGTGGCAGAATTGTATGCGGAACAAAAACGAAATATTATTATATGCAGAGAAAATCAGGTGTATGCAATTGTGGATATGACAGAACATACCAGAAGGCAATGATGATGTTTGAGGATTACTGCAGGATCTATTCACGCAGGTATCCACAGTATAAAAAATTATTTGAAAACCACTATCTGTTTGATCTGATGGGGATGGCTGCTGCAATGAGCCGGAACGGTAATTATGTTGCCGCTGACTGCAGAAAAATAAAAAAATATGTCAGACAAAAACTGCCCCAGTATCTTATGGATAAAAAGGTTTCACTTCATTTAAAGGGAAGCGCCTGTATGATCAGTGTCAGCGTAAGGGCATTTGGCGCAGTCTACCGGTTACTGCACGGTGTGGAATCTGAATAACCGGGCACATTTTGTGAAAATAGGAGAGAGGTGAGAATACAGATGGAAAAGAGCAGAACAGAATATTCTACCATGAATACCATGGTTGCAATGATCTCAAGAATCGCTGCAATCCTGATGGGATTTGTGACACGTGTGGTATTTACACATACACTCAGTGAAAGTTATGTCGGAATCAACGGACTTTTCACAGATATCTTAAATGTACTCTCACTGACAGAACTTGGTGTGGAGACGGCGATCAGTTATGCGCTCTATCGCCCGATCGCGCAGGGGGATATCAAAAGACAGCAGATTCTGATGCGGATGTTTCAGACATTCTACCGTATTACAGCAGGCTGTGTGGCAGTGTTAGGACTGTCGATCGTCCCTTTCTTTGATATTCTTATGAAAAACCGGCCGGATGTGGATCATCTGATGCTTATTTATTTTTTATATCTGGCAAATTCGGTCGTATCGTATCTGCTGGTATATAAAAGAACATTGATCGAAGTGCATCAGTTGAACTATATCGTTCTTTTATATCAGACGGCTTTTTTGATTCTGCAGGATATCTGTCAGATCCTCATTTTACTTACAACACACAATTTTATATTATTCCTGATCATTTATATTGTCTGTACACTGCTTTCAAATATCTGTATCTCGTTGAAGGCGGATCGGATGTATCCCTATCTGAAAGAGAAAACAAAAGAAAAATTGCCGGAAGAAGAGAGCAAAGATATATTCCGCAATATAAAAGCCATGCTGATGCATAAACTTGGAAATGTAGTGGTCAATAATACAGATAACCTGCTTATTTCCTCCTTTGTGGGGGTTGTCAGTGTAGGTATTTATTCAAATTATTACCTTTTGATCGGATCAGTCAGACAGGTGCTGGATCAGATTTTTCAGGGAATCACAGCGAGTGTCGGAAATCTTGGGGCAACGGAAGACGAAAAAAGAGTAAAGAGTATTTTTGAGACGGCTTTTTTTATCGGAAACTGGCTTTATGGAGTCGCTGCGATCTGTCTGTATGAATTGTTAAATCCATTTGTGGAACTCACATTTGGAAAGCAGTATTTGTTTCAGATGCCTGTGGTTTTGATCTTATGCATCAATTTCTATATCAATGGAACGAGAAAAGCGGTACTGACATTCAGAGATTCACTTGGATTGTTCTGGTTTGACAGGTATAAAGCATTGGTAGAAGCAGTGTTAAACCTTGTCATTTCGGTGATTCTGGTATGGAAGGCAGGAACATTTGGAGTATTTGCAGGAACGTTTCTCTCTACCATGCTCACATCTGTATGGGTGGAGCCATATGTTCTGTACCGGCACAGACTGCATGCGAAAGTATCTTCATTCTTTGTCCGTTATGTGATCTATGCAGCAGTGACAGGATTGACCTGGTATGGAACAGACAGGATATGTGCATTTGCAGGCGGCAGTGTCATTGTTGTATTTTTGAAAAGACTTTTCATTTGTGCGGTAGTGCCAGATCTTGTGATGCTTTTATGTTTTTGCCGTACAAAAGAATTTGGGATTGTAAAGAGAAAGGCACTTGCTATCTGGAAGAAGAGGTGGAACGATGGAAGAAAAAAATGAAGAAAAAGAACTTATATTGTGCAGCCTTCTGGATGCAGCTCTGCATGGAGAGTTGCATGAGGATAATCCGGCAGATATAAAACAAAAATGTGAAAAGATAAAACAACAGAAAACAGACTGGAAAAGCATTCTTTCGATAGCGGATAACCATCGTGTGCTGCCGCTTTTATATGATGTATTGGAAGAAATCCTGCCTGAAAACGGGGAAGACTGGAAAAGGGTGGAAGAGAAAAGTATACAGACTGTAGGACAGTCTTATCGCCTGCTGTTTATGAGCAGGTATGTGACCGGACTTTTGGAGGATGCAGGGATGCATACGATCTTACTGAAGGGAAGCGGTATAGCAGGACTTTATCCGGTGCCGGAACTGCGTAAATCAGGGGATGTTGATCTTTTATTTGAGGATGAACAGACGGCGCAGAAAGCGGGCAGTTATCTGTTAGCGCATGGTTTTATGGCGGAAGGTGGTCATCAGGAAAATCATCATCTTACTTATATAAGTCAGGAAGGGATTCGCCTGGAACTGCATAGTGCGCTGGTGGAGCCATTTGATTCACAGGAAGTGAACGCTTTTATGAAAAAATGTCAGAAGACTTTCTTTGAAAACAGAGTTACGGAAAATGTGATGGGGGTGGATTTTTTCCTGACATCACCACCGTATCAGGCATTTTATCTGCTGTTACATATGCTTCAGCATTTTCTGCGTTCGGGGTTTGGATTAAAACTTTTATGTGACTGGGTTGTGTTCTGGGAACATGGATGTACGGCAGAGGAAGATAAGATATTTTTAAATCTGGTCCGGGAATGCGGAATTTTAAATTTTGCATGTGTCGTTACGGAATTTTGTATCAGATATCTGGGATTATCAGAACAAAAGGTGGAGTTTCTCAAAAATCAGGGCGAAGCTGACGGTATGAAGGATGAATCTTACCTGAAAGAATTTTTTACAGAGATCATGGAATCTGAAGAGTTTGGTGAGGCGGCCCCGGAGCGGATGGTAGCCATGAGGGGGACTGGATGGATGGATTATATCCGGGAGTTCCATCATCAGATGCATTTAAGCCATCCGAAAGCCGGAAGGTATAAAATACTTTATCCCATTTTGTGGGTAAGGACATTCTTCGGATTTGTATACCGTAACCGGAAACTTCGCGGAATATCGAGCATAGCTATCTTAAAAAATGCAAAAAAACGGAGCCGTCTGGTAACAAAAATGAAACTGTTTGAAATGGACTAAAAAAGAGGAGTAGAATGAGAAAAAAATTACTGTTTTTCATTCTGTTTGTGCTTGTGATTGCCGGGATTATTGCCGGAGTACATGACTATTTTCACTGGAAAGTAATGCTGACGGAAGAAAATTTTACGGAATCTTCAGAGGAAATATGGAATCCGGACCGGGGTTTTTATCATATTTATGGGTTTTTGATATCGGACGAACCGGTGGATATGGGGGAACAGTTAGACACACAGATGGAAAAAGATTCAGATCATGCACTTGCCATGGTGCAGATCAATTTAAGGGAATATCGGGAAAAAGAGATATCAAAAGAAGGTCTGCAAAATATAGAAAAACTGTTTCAGGCGATGTCAGCTGCAAAAGTACACTGGATCGTACGTTTTTTGTATGACTGGAATGGAGAAAATGAAAAGTATGAGCCACAGAGTATTGACATTGTGTTAAAACATATGCAGCAGACAGGGGAGGTATTGGCAAAATACAGGGATTCAGTTTTTACGCTACAGGGGCTTTTTGTCGGCAACTGGGGAGAACTGAATGGAACAAAATATGCAGAGACGGATTCTTTGCAGCAGCTTGCAAAACAGCTTGTACAATCGACAAATGGTCAGATGTATCTTGCTGTGCGGACACCGGTACAGTGGCGGAAGATCATGGAAAGTGCAGACGTTTCCAGAAAAAATGGTCAGAATGATCCTTTATATGACATGCTGGGACTGTTCAATGACGGAATGTTAGGAAGCGGTAATGACTGCGGAACTTATGGGGAGAAGAGTGCTGCAGAAGCCGGGGTGGATCAGGCATGGAACCGCAGTGAAGAACTTGCATTTCAGGAAAAGTTATGTTCACGTGTGCCAAATGGCGGGGAGGTCATTATTGACAACGGATACAATGATTTCGAGCATGCCATTGCGGATCTGAAAACCATGCATGTGACCTATCTGAATGAGGATTATGATGAAGCCGTATTGGAAAAATGGGCATCATCTAAGGTGCAGACAGAGGATTGTTTTGATGGTATGGATGGCCTTTCGTATATACGCAGACATTTAGGCTATCGTCTGCTGTTGTCAGAAGTTTCCATGCAGCATGACTTCTGGGAAGATACGGCAGAGATCACAGTGGCATTGCAAAATGTCGGTTTTGCACCGGTCTATAAAGAATATGAGCCGGTACTTCTTGTGAAAGATGAGACCGGACAGACGATTTATGAGGAAAGTCCATCAGGAGATGTCAGATCGCTTTTGGGAGGAAATGAAGCAGACAGAAAAGAGAGCTTTTCTGTCAGTGTACCGCTTCGGGGAGTAAAAAAGGGATGCTACAGTGTGTATTTTGCACTGCGTGATATAGCAGACGGCAGTTTTATCACATTTGCCAATGAACAGAAAATAGAAAATGAAGGATATAAGATCGGAACCATTTTACTCGAATCGTAAAATGGTTCCGATTTTGTTTGAGTTTTTCCGTAAGATAAACTGTGAAAGGAAGGAAAAATTATGACAGAGAACAGAAAAATATATCTGAGTTTTGTAGTTCTATGTTATAACTCTGAAAGTTATATGACAAGGTGCATTGAATCACTGCTGCCGGGTGGAGAAGATGTGGAGATCATTAAAAAGTCGATTTTGGGAGAAAAAAGACGTGTGGTGATGCTTGACAGTACAGACGGATATGGGTAAAATTATAGAATAAGACTAAAAACAGGGAGAGGAAAGTTCATATGAGAGAGTATATGAAACCGATGTTAGTTACCAGTGATGAACTTGCAGAAGGGGTGTATCTGGCAAGTGGGGCAGGATGTTATACAGCATCTGCTTATATACATCAGACTCCGCAGGACGGAAGAGGAGATTACCGCATTCAGGTTAATGGTAAACATGATGCAGATCATACCAGGGAAGCACAGCAGTTGAACATTTCGTTTAACCAGCCGGTCAGTTATGTATCCGGTGGTACAGGATGTACATCAGGTGACGGAACAAGTTCCCTTTGCATTGCTTTGGGATATCATCAGAATCCGACGGATAATATTGGGTTTGGCGATCTGGTCGTACAGTCAGATGCAGGTCTTGCAATTACAGGGGTAAGTATTACAGACTAAGGGACAGATCCGGTAAGATAAAATAATAAATGAACTGAGGAATATAGAAGTAATGAACAGATATGAAAGACCAACGATCATCGCATATTAGGATACGGCAGAAGGCGTGTATCTTGCAAGCGGTGGTGCAAACGACCATGTAGCAAGCGGCATAAAATGTGACAGCCAGTATATGAACGGCAACTGGCAGGCACCGGACTATTCTTCATGGAATGGGGGTACCAGAGGTTACAGGCAGCAGTTCGGATGTCTGGGATGTCCGGCTAATACAGCTTCAGCTTGTGGACTTAAGACACATTACGTGGATTCCGGATACGCTGGAAGCTATGATACCGATAATGGAAACCGTAAGCCAACATGGGAAAAGAAAGGATACGGACCGGATGATACGGTAACGGATTGGTCTATGTAGAGCATATAGAAATCAGAACAGGGTTATCATATGGCATGTGTTTGGGCGATTATCTGACACATATCCATGTGGTAACCTCTTTTTTTCGTGGTACAGATTTGTTATAATAACCGGGAACGGAATGAAATGGAGATTATTATGTTAGACAGTCTGAGACATTATCATAAAAGGATCAAAGAGGGCGTATTAAAAGATATGTGGCGGGAAACTGTCTGGATCTATGAGTATGCGAGAAAGTACTGGAAACAGATGATTTTTTATACCCTTCTTGGTCTGTCGGGAACGGTCATTTCACTGATATCAAGTCTGATCTCAAGGGATATGGTCGATATTATCACTGGACAGCAGGCAGGACTTTTAGTGCGTACATTCTGTCTGTATATCGGATTTTCCATAGGAAATATGCTGATCTCACAGGTTACAAGTTATTTTTCCAATAAGATCAGTATCAGTGTGGACAATGATATCAAAGCAGATATTTTTGATAAAATGCTTGTGACGGATCTTGAAGAGATCCAGAAGTATCATACGGGTGATCTTCTGACACGCTGGAATTCTGATGCCTCCAACATTTCGAATGGTATTTTAAGCTGGATTCCAAATCTGGTCATCTATACGGTGCGATTCATCAGTACATTTGCACTTGTCTTTTACAATGATCCGATGTTTGCACTGCTTGCCATGCTTGGCATGCCGGTCAGCATGCTTATGTCGAAACGGATCTTAAAACGCATGAAGGGCAATAATGAAAAAAGTGCAGCCATGAATGCGAAGATGTCAGGATTTAACCAGGAAGCATTTTCTAATATACAGACGATCAAAGCATTTGATCTGGTGCGTCTCTACGGAGAACGGCTGCGCGGTCTGCAGAAAGAATACCTTAGCATGAAATTAGAGTTCCAGAAAATGTCCATGGCAACTTCGATCTTATTATCGGTTGTCGGGCTTGCAGTGTCATATAGCTGTTATGGATTTGGTATTTACCGTGTCTGGAGTGGTGCGATTTCCTATGGTACTATGACGATGTTTTTATCTTTATCCGGTTCGCTGACAGGAACATTAAATCAGCTTGTGTCGCTGGTACCGACGGCAATTTCACTGACCACATCTGCGGGAAGGCTGATGGATATCCTTGGAATGCCGAAAGAAGATTATTCGGATGCAGAACGTGTAGAAAAATTTTATGAGGAGAACAGGGAACGTGGTATCGGTCTTTGTTTTTCTAAGATGTCTTATACCTACCACAATGGAACAAGAGTATTTACAGAAGCGGATTTTGAAGCACATCCACACGAGATCGTTGCGTTAGTGGGACCTTCCGGTGAAGGAAAAACAACACTTTTACGTATCATGCTTGCTCTGTTACATATACAAGGAGGTGCGGAGGATCTGGTGGGAGAGAAAACAGGAGAAGTACTTGCGATCACACCAGCAGCACGTCGGCTTTTTTCTTATGTACCACAGGGAAATACAATGTTTTCCGGAACAATTGCAGAGAATATGCGCAACGTCAGACCGGACGCTACGGATGATGAAATCAGAGAGGTTCTTATAGCAGCCTGCGCATGGGAGTTTGTGCAGAAACTGCCGGATGGAATATACAGCAGAGTAGGAGAGCGGGGAGGAGGATTTTCAGAGGGACAGGCGCAGCGCCTTTCCATCGCAAGGGCACTGCTTCGTCATGCGCCGATCCTGCTTTTAGATGAGGCAACAAGTGCACTTGATGTTGCAACAGAGCGAAAGGTTTTGAAAAATATTATGCAGACAGATGAGCCGCGCACCTGCATTGTGACCACACACCGTCCGACAGTATTATCAGTATGTGAGAGAGTGTATGGTATCCGTGAGCAGAAGTGTGTCGTGCTGACAACACAGGAAGTACAGAAAATGATGGATGATTTTTAAAAGAAAACAGCTCAGACAGACAGATCGATAGCTGCTTTCATGACGGCTGCAGCTTCGGGATCTTTGGTACAGTTCAACCGGAAAATCCGTGTCAGCGGGGCAAGTTTTTCTGCAAATGCAAGGCTTTTTAGCACCAGATCTTTTGTCCAGGTCGGAGAGATCATGCGCTGCACCAGACAAAGTGCCTGTTCATCCAGAGAGAGAAAATCGACACGGTTAAAAGGAGCCTGCTTTAAAAATACAATGCCGCCAAGTGGATAGGTCGTGGTGGTGTATATTTCAGATGTTCCACACCAGGGCAGACCGTATACGCAAGGCATTCCGTCTTTTATGCCAAGGATGTTCAGATCTCCGTTTAAAACCGGAGTCTGGTACTGATTCATCCAGAGGTCTGCGTGTGTGGATTTGCCGGTGCCGGAACTGCCGGAAAAGAGCCAGGCTTTGCCCTGATATAATATGGAAACCGAATGCAGGACAAAAAGGTCATGCCATGCTGCAACAATCAGGAAAGCAAAACGCAGTGCATGAAAGATATCATCTGCGTGGTTTGTGGTGTAGTCGTCGGTGCAGTAGAGGACGGCGGCGGAACCGTCTTTTTTTACACGCATTTCATGAATACCCCAGTGGGTGCCAAAGACAAAACGGTAAGTGTCTGTAACGTCGAAGATAGTAAGCTCGGCAGTACTAAGCAGCAGTGTTCCTTCTAAAAGCCCCGACGGCTTTCCGGTCTGTACCAGAATGGCCTGATCAGCCACAGCGGCTTCGCAGGAAAAATCTTTAAAATAAGTGTCAAACAAAACATCCGGACCGGACCATGAGAAGCAGAGAATACCGATCTTAAAATATTTAAGTGCGTGATTGTCGGAAAAAAGTGCAGGAAAAGTATTGCCGGTCCAGACATGATCTGGGCAGGCAGTTTGTGTCAGTGTATTGTCAGAAAGCATGCCAAGTTTTTTTAAGGTGGAAAGATAACTGTCCAAGTCAGATTCGAACTGTGGCAGCATAGTTTCATCTGCATTATAGTGGTTTTTCATGATTGACAAAAGTGTGCTTTTATCCGCACCGGTGGAGAGAGCATCCCATAAAATGGCACCAGACTCATTCAGACGCAGAGAACGGGCATGGTCAGCAATGTTCTGCCCATAGGGAAGAACATAGGGAACAGAGGAAAGTGTTGTTTTAAAAAATCCGTCAGATATTTTCATATGGCTGCGGCTCCTTTACATGAAAATGAATTGGAAATATTATAGCATTAGCAAAATGGAAATGCTACAATATTTCCGGATGTCATGAAATTAAAAAAGACGGAGTGATTTTAACGGGGGAATGTAATGAAGTACGATATCGAGCAGTTATTAGAAGCGGGGGAAGTAATACAGATTTATCCCGAAGGATATAGTATGTACCCGATGTTTGTGCCGGGGCGGGATGCTGCAGTCATAAAAAAGGCAGATGTAAAAAAAATTCGGCGTGCAGATGTCGTGTTATATCGCAGAAAAGGAAGTATCCTGGTTTTACACCGTGTCGTAAAATGCAGGGATGGTCAGTTTTATATGGTCGGTGATAATCAGATGGAGATAGAAGGACCGGTGCAGGAAGACCAGATAAAGGGGATTCTGACTGCATTTGTAAGAAATGGACACCGCATCAGCGTGAAAAATCCATTTTATGTAATTTTATCAGGTATGTGGCTGCTGCTGCGACCGGTGAGAGGGATATTTTGGTCATTTATTGCATGGGTGCGAAAGCTGCATATAAATAAATTTATACAAAAATAAATAAAATATATAAAAAAGCAAATGTTTCTGCCGGGGTGTTGCTTTTTTCCAAAAGTTATGTTAGACTCAGGAAGTTGCAGTAATATCGAGTGTTCGAGACCTTCCACTCGTAAAACAAAACTAAAGGAGAAACAAATGAGAAACAAAAAAGTATTACTTATCGTGCAAGCTGCACTTATCGCAGCTATCTATGTTGTACTGACTTATTTTATCAGTGCATTCAATCTTGCTTCCGGCGCAATTCAGGTCAGGATTTCCGAGGCACTTACCATTTTACCGGTATTTACACCGGCAGCTATTCCGGGACTTTTTATAGGATGCCTGCTCAGCAATCTGCTCACCGGCTGCATGCCGCTTGATGTTGTGTTTGGCAGTCTTGCGACACTGATCGGGGCATGTGGAACTTATGCGTTAAGAAAGCACAAATGGCTGGCTCCGTTACCACCGATCGTGGCAAATACGATCATTGTACCGTTTGTTCTGGCATATGTGTACATGGCAGAGGGGACGATCCCATTCTTTATGCTGACTGTCGGAATCGGCGAAGTGATCTCCTGCTATGTGTTAGGTATGATCTTGTATAAAGTGTTAAATAATTACCGCAGTGTGATCTTTAAAAACGAAGATTAGTGAGGGCAGAAAAGGAGTACTGATTATAAGTGCAGCTTGTGATCAGTACTCTTTTTTTGTCAATTTTGATGAACCTTCTTCTGATATTTGTGCAAAAGTGTACAAAAGAAACCGAAATTCTGAAAGAATTTTGTGAAAGAAGTTTCGCAAAAACAAAAAATATCAATTTTGAAGGAAAGTAGATTCAGTATCGGGTAAAATCGTTGAAAAAACCGGAAATTCGGGGTATAAAATTTATATCACAGAGGATCCCAAAGGTGATGTGAAAGGAGTAAGAGAATGGAAGCGCAGTTTGAGAATTTGCGAAGCAAGCTGATTGTATCGTGTCAGGCACTAGAAGATGAACCTTTACATTCATCATTTATTATGGGGCGGATGGCCAAAGCCGCATATGAGGGTGGAGCAGCAGGAATTCGGGCAAATACGGTAGAAGATATTCTTGAGATAAGAAAGAATGTTTCACTTCCAATCATCGGTATTATCAAGGAGGTGTATGACAATTCAGAAGTATATATTACACCGACCTTAAAAGAGGTAGATGCATTGATGGAGATAAAACCAGAAATTATTGCAGTGGATGCAACAAAGCGCATCAGACCAGATGGAACTTATCTGAAAGAATTTTTTGAAAAAGTGAAAGAAAAATATCCGGATCAAAAATTTATGGCAGACTGTTCAACGGTGGAGGAAGCATTATTTGCAGATGAAATTGGATTTGATTTTATTGGAACAACACTTGTGGGATATACGCCGTACAGCGTAAATGACAAAATTGAACAGAATGATTTTGAAATTATACGCAAGATATTAAAACAGGTACATCATCCGGTAATTGCTGAGGGAAATATCGATGTGCCGCAGAAAGCCAGACGAGTGGTTGAACTTGGATGTTATAGTGTCGTTGTGGGTGGGGCGATTACAAGACCGCAGCTCATCACGAAAAAGTTTACAAATGCACTGATTGAAGGAGGAGAATAGGTATGCAGACGTTACAGGTAATAGTAATTTTGGCAATCTTCTTAGCGGGAGTTGCTCTTATGATGACAAAAAAGATGCCAGCGATTTTAGCACTTCCATGTATGGGAATTTTAATCGCAGTAGTAGCAGGAGTTCCATTTATATCAAGTGATGCAGAAACACAGAGTATTACTTCTTATGTAATTGCAGGTGGAGCATCCCGTCTTGCGAGCACCATTATTGTTACCGTATTTGGTGCAATTTTTGCAAAAGTAATTCAGAAAGAGGGAATTTCAGATGCCATTATCCGTAAGGCAGCAGAGCTGGCAGGGGATAAGCCGGTTATGATCGCTTTGGCACTGACTGCTGCAACGGCACTGATCTTTACTGCTATGAGTGGTGCAGGTCCTGTTATTATGGTCGCTCAGATTGCAATTCCGCTGTTACTGTCTGCGGGAATTGAGCCGATCGTGGCAGCAAGTCTCGTACTTTTTGGATTAAACATTGGACTTCTTTTTAATGTATCGCAGTACCAGATTTATGTAGATACCATTGGAATGGATATGGAGGTTATTAAAACATCTTCCATCGTGATGGGACTGATCTGTGCGGTTGTGACGGTTGCATATATTTTAATCAATGTAAATAAAAAGACAGTCAGAAGTACATGGGCAATGAATGCTGGAACCAACTCTAAAAAGGTTAATCCGGTTGCCATGCTGATGCCGCTTCTTCCTATCGTACTGGTATTTTTCTTTAAGTGGAATGCGGAGACAAGCTTGGTGGTAGCAATTATTGTAACAGCATTAATTACGAAGCCGTCTTCAAGTATTCAGGTTCTTTCAAGCTCCATGGTAGAGGGAATTAAGGATGTGGCAGGAGTCATCGGTCTGATGATTGGTATTGGAATTCTTTTAAATGGAGTGGCAGCACAGAAAACATCTGCTCTGATGCAGCCAATCATTAGTGTGATTCTTCCATCAAACCCGATTATGTACATTATAATTTTTACAGTTCTTTCTCCACTGGCTCTGTATCGTGGACCGTTAAATATGTACGGTCTTGGCTCTGGTCTCGCAAATATTTTCCTGACAGCAGGAAAACTGAGTGCACCAGCAGTTGGTATGGCACTTCGTAGTACCAGCGTGGTACAGTGTGTATCAGACCCGACAAACACACAGAATGTCATCGTAGCAGATTATGCAAAAGTCGATGTTAATGATATTTTGAAATCAACACTTCCATACACCATGGTAATGGCACTTGGAATCTTGATTTACGCAGCAGTAGCATTATTCTAAACAGTAAGGATCATTCAAGGAGGGTATGTTTCACATATGGATAACAGAAAGGTAAGAATCGGAATCGATGTCGGAGGAACATTTACGGATGCCGTAGTCGTAGATAATGAGACCTATGAGGTCATTGCAAAAGAAAAAGTGCCGACGACACATCATGCCGAGCGCGGTGTGGCACAGGGAATCATTGAGGCGATCAATACGGTACTCACAAAAAATGGAATTTCTCCGGATAATGTTATATTTATCGCACATGGAACCACACAGGCAACCAATGCCCTGTTAGAGGGAGATGTGGCACGTGTTGGTATTGTTGGCATGGGAAGTGGTATGGAGGCAGAACGTTCCCGCAAGGAGACGATAGTCGGAAATATCGAGCTGGCACCGGGAAAATATTTATATACAGAGCATGAATTTATAGATGCAGCCTCACTTACCGATGAGGCTGTAAAAGAGGCAATCGATGCACTGAAACTGAAAAATGTGGAGGTGATCGTGGCTTCGGAGAGTTACTCTGTTGATAATCCGGAAAATGAGCAGAAAGTTATTGACCTGGCGGTAAAAGAAGGACTGGTCGCTACAGGTGGACATGAGATCTCCCAGCTTTACGGACTGCAGGCGAGGACGAGAACAGCAGCAGTCAATGCGGCATTGATCCCCAAAATGATGGAGACTGCCAACATGACGGAAAATGCGGTAAAAGATTCCGGTATTAAAAAACCGCTGATGATCATGCGCTGTGATGGCGGCGTCATGAGTATCGATGAGGTGCGGAAGAGACCGATTCTTACGATGCTATCCGGCCTGGCAGCAGGTGTGGCAGGAGCACTGATGTATGAAAAACTGACAGATGGCATTTTCCTTGAGGCAGGTGGAACATCGACCGATATTTCAGCGATCAAAGATGGCAAGGTTATGATCAAAAATGCACAGATCGGGGGAAGAAAGTTATATCTGACTTCTTTGGATGTGCGTACACTTGGAATTGCCGGAGGCAGTATGATCGTGGTGCGTGGAGGTAAGATCGCAGATGTCGGACCAAGATCCGCACATATCGCAGAGAAAGAGTATGAGGTCTTTACTGATACCGATAAGATGAAGAATCCAAAGATAGAGCTGATCGCACCGCGCGAGGACGATACATCGGATTATGCGGTCGTTGCCTGTGCAAATGGCGAGAGCTATGCGCTTACACTGGCAGGTGCCGCAAATATTCTGGGTTATGTGCCGGCGGATGACTATGCTGCCGGAAATGTGGAATCAGCGAAGATCGCATGGGGTGCATTGGCATCTATGACGGGGAGCACGGTGGAAGAACTGTGCCGTCAGGCAATGGATATTGCGATGACGAAAGTTGGCGAGATTGTAAAACAACTGATTGCAGATTATAATCTGAATCCGAACCTGATCTGTCTGGTCGGTGGTGGTGGTTCGGCGTCGGTTGTCGTACCATATTTGGGAGAAAAAATGGGAATCCGGCATAAGATTGCGGAAAATGCACCGTACATTTCTACGATCGGTGTCTCTCTGGCACTTGTGCGTGAGCAGATGGAGCGAAATGTTGCAAACCCTACGGATGAGGATATCCGTAAAATCCGCCATGATATTATGGAAGTGATCACCAGGGCAGGCGCAGATGCAGCAACGGTTGATATTTCGATTGAAATCGACAGCCAGAAAAATATTTTAAGAGCGATCGCAACAGGAGCGACAGAGCTGCGTACCAAGGACCGCAATGCAAAGACCATCTCGGAGGAAGAACAGAAGCAGATTTTAGCGGATGCCGAGAAGACAACGACAGATATGGTTGAGCGGGAAGCAGCGGCAGGAAGATGGCATGCGTACTATGTAAATGTGGCAAAAGGCGGCTTTCTAGGATTATTTAAATCAAAGAAAAAACTGGTGCGCATGATCGATGAGGAAGGCGTTATACGTCTTCAGAAAAATATTGCAAAAATTGGAGTATTTCACAAAGATCAGATTGGAACAGATTTCATGGAATTTGTGGACGGTATGACACAGTATACGGACGCTGGTGCGACATTGCCGAAAACGTACTTATTTTTTGGTCAGAAAATGAGTGATTTAAGCGGTGTCTTAAACAAAGAGCAGCTGCTCGGTCTAGCTGAGATGGAACTGGAATTTGTTGAGGATGATCAGGAAATTATTGCAGTCGCTGCAAAGGATTGAGACAATGTATGATCTTAAATCAATAACAGAAGAACAATATGCGATGATGGAACTGATGAATGACCGGCTGGCACCCTGTATCCCGAAGGAGAAATGCAGGGATTATGTGACGGAAGCGATCGCATGCGGACAGGAGGCATTTGAGCAGTATAAAGATGCGGATATTATGGCAATACTGGTGAATTCCGGTGTTGCCATTCTGCAGGATGAACGGGAATTTTCACATCATGGGCAAAACTATGAGGTATGGGCGCAGATCACCTGTGGCGGGAAGGAAAAAAAGATTGAACTTTTTATGCCGGATCTGCGCAGAAAGCAACAGATTCTGAAGGAAAACGGAGTGGAGACAGGGGAACAGTGGCTCATAAAGCTGCATCTTGCGCATGAGTTTTATCATTTTCTGGAATTTACAACGCTTGGGAAAGTCGGTATGCGGCTTGATCCTGTGCAGAAAAAGACGATTTTTGGTACGGTGCAAAGACCGCTTACAACAGTCAGCGAGATCGCTGCACACAGTTTTGCGGGAAGATATATGAAGAGTGAGATTCTTCCACAGATGACAGATTATATGGTAATGCTGTCGGAAGGCATATTGCCGGAAGAGACATTGCGGGAACGGATGCAGGAAGCAGAAGAACGATTACGGAAAAATGAGGGTGGAAAACAGAATGTATCAATGGGATAAAATAAAGGTGATTGGAAACTACGACACGGTTGTAGTTGGCGGTGGCACTGCCGGGGCGGCAGCGGGAATCCGTGCGGCAAAAGAAGGAAACAGGGTTTTGATCGTGGAAAAAAGCCTTGCACTTGGCGGGGCGGCTGTCAATGCGCTGGTGAATCCGATGATGGAGTCTTTTGTTGAACATGGAGAGATATTTCATGAGATTGAGAGACGCCTGAAAGAAAAAGGGGTCACTACCAGAGATGGCATTATGGAATATATACATTCCACAGCAGAGGCAAAAGCACTTGTGTTAGAGGAGATGTTTCTGGAATATGGAGGCGGGATATTATATGATGCAGTGCTGACCGACTGTCAGGTAAAAGATCAGAAAATTGAAAAGATTTTCGTGACGACTGAGGAAGGTGTATATGCGATAGAGGCAGAACAATTTGTTGATGCCACCGGGGATGCGGTTCTTTCAAGAATGGCGGGAGTAGCATATACCGCCGGGGATGAGAACGGAAATAACCAGATGACATCGCTGCGTTTTGAGATGGGTGGTATTGATGTCGAAAAATACCGGGCATACTGTTTGTCTTTAAATGATGAATTTTCTCCGCTGGTAAAAGGATACTTTTTTGAATCTGCAATGGTGCGGAATAAGAATTTTAAACTTGAACCGGTTTTTCGAAAAGGGGTGGAACTTGGATATCTGAAAGAGGAAGATCTCGTTTACTACCAGTGTTTTTCCATTCCAGATCAGCCGGGTTGTATGACATTTAACTGTCCGCATATCAGTAGTATGAAGAAGAATACCGATGTGTGGGCACGGAGCAGAGCTGTAACGGAAGGACATAAGATGATCTTCCGGCTGGTTTCATTTTTAAAGGCATGTATGCCGGGATTTGAACATGCGTATCTGATTCGGGAAGCGTCAGCACTCGGTGTCCGGGAATCCTACCGTATTGTCGGAAAATATGTGCTGAGCGAAGACGATTACATAAAGAGGGCAAGATTTGAAGATGCAGTGGCAAAAGGAGACTGGTATATTGATGTACACTCTGCAACGAAAGGACTTGTCCATATGGAGAAGTATCAGAGGGGAGAATACTATGAGATTCCATACCGGTGTCTTATCAATGAGCAGGTCGACAATCTGTTAACAATCGGCAGATGTATTTCTACAACATTTCTGGCTCAGGCGAGTATCCGTATCCAGCCGACGGTGATTGATATGGGAGATGCGGCAGGAAAGGCATGTGCGGATGCACATACAAAGCAGACTGCACTGAGTAAGTTTGAGGGGAAAAATTTGATATAATGGATACTGTTGTCCTCACAGATTGTTTGTGTTTTGCGTGAAAAAAGAATATAATGGGAACATTATTGTAATAAAACAGGAACAGGTGATGGAACCTTGAAGAATAGCAGATATATAATTTTTAACCAGAATGAGACGAAAGGCCAGATTGAGGCTGCGCAGTCGGATATGACGCAGGTAGAGCACACGATTGCCAATTATTTTCTAAATAATGAGGAGCTGACAGATTTTTCATCCAAGCGGATATCAGCACTGCTCTATGTATCCGAGGCAACATTGTCACGCTTTGCAAAAAAATGTGGATTTAAGGGATACCGTGAATTTATTTTTGCATACGAAAAGGACTTAAAAGAGGAAAAAAATGGAACAGTCAGTGAGAAAGATATCAGTCTGTTTACCAAGAAGGTACAGAGCAGTTATCAGAAGCTGCTGCAGGAAAATTTTAAATTGCTTGATGAGAACCAGATCCGCCGGATTGCCGGACTGTTAAATGTAAGCCGGCGTGTGTTTGTCTATGGAATGGGAAGTTCCGGCAATGTCGCAGAGGAATTTCAGCTCCGTTTTATGAGGATCGGACTGGATGTGACTGCGGTAACAGATTCACAGATGATACAGATGAGTGCAGCACTGGTTGAGGAGAGGATGCTTGTCATTGCAATTTCTCTCAGTGGAACGACGAGAGAGATTGTGGAAAGTATCCGCATCGCAAAAAGCAGAAATGCAAAAGTAATCTTTATCACTGCGAATCCGGCACCGGAGACGGCGGCAAGATGTGATGAAGTGTTAAGGGTTGCCTATCTGAAAAACCTGGATACAGGTACGAAAATTTCACCACAGTTTTCGATTCTGGTCATGATCGATATTTTGTATTCGTATTATTTTGCAAATGATTCGTATTTTAAGGCACAGAAATATAAAGAGACTTTATCTGCCATACAAGGAAAACATAAGGGTGCAATGGAAGATGTAAAAAAGGAGAAAATCCGGAATGAGTAACGGAAAAACATATTTGGGTGTGGATATAGGTGGTACATCCGTAAAACTTGGGCTTGTAGATGAACAGGGTGTAATCCGGTATAGTGAGGCTTACGATGTTGCATTTGACAGGTATGAGACACCGATTCTTAAGACAGTTTTAAAAAGTATGAAATTGTTTCTTGCGGAACACGAGGTGACGGAACAGGAGCTGGCGGGAATTGGTGTGTCGGCTACCGGCGGCATTGATACGGTAAATGGTGTTGTCATCGGATCAGCAGGGCATATTCAAAACTGGGAAGGAAGCCGGATCAAAGAGGAGATGGAAAAAATGTTTCATCTCCCGACGACGGTATTGAACGATGCCAATGCGGCGGCTCTTGGAGAAATGTGGATCGGAGCTGCAGCAGACCGTCGGAATGTTATTGTAATGACGGTTGGGACTGGTGTTGGAGGTGGAATCATTGTAGATTCTAAGATCCTTCTGGGCGCAAATGGTCTTGCCGGTGAGATCGGACATATTGTGATAAACAGTGATGGTGAGCTGTGTTCGTGTGGCAATCATGGCTGTATGGAGCATTATGGTTCAACCACTGCTCTGATTCGCAGAGTCAGAGATGCGGCATCCTGCGGGAAGATAATACTTCCGGAAGAACAGGAACTGGACGGAAGATTTATTTTTTCGGAAGCAGAAAAGGGCAGCACTGCAATGTTGGAACTGCTTGATTCCTGGATCGATGACATTGCCTCCGGTCTGGTCGGACTGGTTCATATCTTTAATCCCGAACTGATTTTGATTGGTGGGGGAGTCTCGGCACAAAAGGAGCTGTTTATTGACCGTCTGAGGGAAAAAGTGATGGCAAGATGTATGCCTCATTTTGTGAAGCATCTTGAACTAAAGGCGGCTGAACTTGGAAATGATGCAGGCTTGATTGGAGCAGTATATTATTGTATACAACAGAATATTCTGTAGCATAAAACAATAGAATGCACGCTCTGCGAACATTCTATTGTCATGAATTAATCGCGTGAGCCGAAATAATGAGTTTTGGCTCACGCGATTATGTTTTGTAAGAATTTATCGTTATCTAAGAGCTGCTTCATCTGCAACGATGGAAACATTTGGATGGAGCTGTAAGATGGAAGCCGGAACCTGTGGTGTGATCGGACCATAGATTGTCTTGTAAAGTGCGTCGGCTTTATCAGCACCACTTACAACTAAAAGGATGCGTTTTGCAAACATGATACTTCTGATTCCCATTGTGATTGCCTTGCGGGGAACGTCATTAATGCTGGAAAATAATCTTGCATTTGCCTC
Organism: Roseburia sp. OF03-24; assembly: GCF_003463035.1. Lineage (NCBI taxonomy): Bacteria > Bacillati > Bacillota > Clostridia > Lachnospirales > Lachnospiraceae > Roseburia > Roseburia sp. OF03-24. The sequence continues at coordinate 137,461 of NZ_QSCK01000003.1, forward strand.
AATGGTGTTTTGGGATAAGTGAACGAGATGTGTGCCTGCGGTATAGGAATCGGACGGCTCGTTAAAACCGATGTGTCCATTATGACCGAGCCCAAGAAGCTGTAAGTCAATGCCGCCTAAAGATCCTATCATGGAATCATAAGTGTTACATTCAGTCTCGATATCCAAAGCGGTTCCATCTGGCAGATGAACCTTTTCTGCATTAATGTTGACTTTAGAGAACAGATGTTTATTCATAAAATAGTGGTAACTGTTCGGATCGTTGGCAGCAAGTCCTAAATATTCGTCAAGATTTATGGTTGATACTTTTGAAAAGTCAAGATCCCCCTTTTGATACCATTCAATGAGCTGATCATAAGTACCAATCGGTGAAGAACCGGTTGCCAGCCCAAGGACGCTGTCTGGTTTCTGGATGATCTGTGCGGAAATGATATTTGCAGCTCGGCGGCTTACGGCGGCATAGTCTTTTTCCTTATAAATGTTCATGTGATAATTTCCTTTCTGTATCATTTGTTTATGATAGGATTATTATAGAAAGTGAAACAGAACTAGTCAAAAGAATCGGGGCAAATGGAAAGTACTTTCATAAAACAAGGAATTGCGGTAAGGGTTTTGCTTGAGAAATAGTTAAATTATGATATAATAGACGAGAAAAGGACTAATTTAGACAGAAATACTTTGGAAAGGAAAATACAATGAAGAAAATCTTAGATTTGATTACGGATGAAGTGACCAAAGCATTCACAGACTGTGGTTATGATGCAAAATATGGAAAGGTTACTTTATCTAACAGACCGGATCTTTGTGAATATCAGTGCAACGGCGCAATGGCAGCTGCAAAAGAGTACAAAAAAGCACCGTTTATGATCGCAGATGAGGTTGCAGCAAAACTTGCAGAGACATCCATGTTTTCCATGGCAGAATCCGTAAAACCGGGATTCTTAAATTTAAAACTGGATGAGACATTTTTAGCATCCTATGTGGCAGACATGCAGGCAGATGAGGGACGTTTTGGATGTGAAAAAGCAGAAAATCCAAAGACCATCATGATCGATTACGGCGGACCGAACGTGGCAAAACCATTGCATGTCGGTCATTTACGTTCCGCGATCATCGGAGAGAGCATCAAAAGAATTGGTAAATTTGTCGGACATAAGGTGATCGGAGACGTACATTTAGGAGACTGGGGACTGCAGATGGGACTGATCATCACCGAGTTAAAGCTGCGCCAGCCGGATCTTGTCTACTTCGATGAAAACTTTGAGGGGGAATATCCGAAAGAAGCACCGTTTACGATTTCTGAATTGGAGGAGATCTATCCGACCGCAAGTAAAAAGTCAAAAGAGGATGAGGCATACAAAGAGGCAGCCATGCAGGCAACTTATGAGCTGCAGAATGGAAGAAAGGGCTATCAGGCATTACTTTCCCATATCTTAAACGTGTCTGTGACAGACTTAAAGAAAAACTATGAGAACTTGAACGTATCTTTTGAACTCTGGAAAGGTGAGTCTGATGCGCAGCCTTATATTCCGGCAATGGTGCAGAAAATGAAAGATGACGGCTTTGCCTATGTCAGTGACGGAGCACTGGTCGTCGATGTAAAAGAAGACACCGATACGAAAGAGATCCCGCCTTGTATGATCTTAAAATCAGACGGTGCATCCCTCTACAATACGACCGATCTTGCAACGATCGTATGGCGTGAGGAAGATTATGACCCGGACGAGATCATTTATGTGGTAGATAAGAGACAGGAACTTCATTTCGTACAGGTATTCCGCTGCGCAAGAAAGACCGGACTGGTAAAACCTGAGACAGAGTTAAAATTCTTAGGATTCGGTACCATGAATGGCAAAGACGGAAAGCCGTTTAAGACCAGAGATGGCGGTGTTATGCGTCTGGAATATCTGGTATCTGAGATCGACAATGAAATGTTGAAGAAGATTACCGAGAACCAGAAATCCAAAGAAAATCTTGGAATCAGTGAGGAAGAGGCAAAGGAGACCGCAAAGACGGTTGCACTTGCAGCAATCAAATATGGAGATCTTTCCAATCAGGCAGGCAAAGATTATATTTTTGATATTGACCGGTTCACCTCCTTTGAGGGAAATACCGGACCATATATCCTGTATACGATCGTTCGTATCAAATCCATTCTGCACAAATATCATGATTTAGGAAAGAGCGCCAAAGACGCTGTGATCACGGCGGCACATTCTGAGAGTGAGAAAAATCTGATGTTAGAACTTGCTAAATTTAATGCAGTGATCGAAAGTGCATTTGTGGATACGGCACCACATAAGATCTGCTCCTATATTTATGATCTTGCTAATGCATTTAACAGTTTTTATCATGAGACAAAGATCATGTCAGAGGAAGATGAAATGGTTCAGAAATCCTATATCCGTGTGTTAGAACTGACAAAGTCTGTGCTTGAGACAAGTATTGATCTGCTTGGATTCTCTGCACCGGAGCGTATGTAGGAAAAAGGTCCTATTCCCTGCCAAAAGAAAATATGGTATACTATTTTAAAAAGTAAAAGAAATAAAACAAGGAGGAAAAACCCCTGCTCGTCAATGAGCTCGCATTTTCCTTCGGAAAACAAGGAGGATTTATGAGAAAGTTAAGTAAGAAAGTAATTGCATTTGCACTTGCAGTTGTGATGTTTGTTACAGCCGGTGCAGCAGCACCGCAGGGAACTGTCGAGGTACAGGCAGCGAGCAGTAAGGTTTATATTATTGATAGTAACAAAAATATGGTATTTACTTATAAACCAGGGGATGGTTATACAGGATACTATACACTAATTACTATCATGGGCTGCAACAAGGCATCACAGATTAAAAAGTTAAAGAGCAGTAGTAAAGATGTTAAGGTTTATGCAAAAAACGGTTATATTCGTGCAGAATTTGGTAAGAAGGCAATTAAAAAAGCAACCATTACCTGTAAGGTTAAGGGCGTAAACCTGAAAGCTACATTGTCGGTTAAGAAGTACACCAATCCATGTTCATCTTTTAAACTTGGAAAAACCAATCTTACATCAAAATTCAGCAAAACAGATGTGTTTAAGACGAACAAGAATTATAAAAACCAGAAGCTGACCATTAAAATGAACAAAGGCTGGAAGATCACGAAAGTATATGTACAGAAAAAGAGTGGATCTTATACAACAGAAAGAATGAATAAAACCAGTTATTCTAAAAAGATCAGTTTAACAAATAACAGCGGTTATGTTTATGTGTACTGTTACAATGAAAAAACAAAAGTGTCAGAGTGTCTTGAAATCCGGGATGCAAGCTGGTATTAAAAATTATTTATAAATAACCATACAGGAAGAAGAACTATAGGCGAATGTTCTATAGTTCTTTTTTTATGCATAAAAATAAGCCTGTCTCATAGAATGAATTAAAAGAAACGGGGGGAGGCATATGGAAAATCTGAAAGTTTTGTTTCCGGTACATATCAGAGAAAAAATAAAGGATGATGGGTGGATGGACGGACTTGAAGAAATTCGTATCCGGGTAAATCAGCCAATCGAGCTTGAATATGCAGATGAAACACGCTGTCTGACAAATGCAGATGATAAGATAACAGGTGCTGATATTGCAGAGATGTTAAGCTATATCAGTGAGTATTCTCTGTATGCATATCAGGAGGAATTGCGGCAGGGCTATATTACGATCGAGGGGGGACACAGGATCGGAATTGCAGGGGAAATCGCAAAAGACAGGGAAGGGATTGCAGGGATAAAATATGTCAGCTTTATGAATATTCGTGTGGCACATGAAAAAAAAGGATGCGCAAAAGAAATTCTGCCCTATCTGAAAAACGGAAACAGTATCTATAATACATTGCTGGTATCAAAACCGGGAGCTGGAAAAACAACCTGTCTGCGTGACTGTATCCGCAGTCTTTCAAACGGGAAAGAGGGATGGGATGGCATGAAAATCTGTGTGCTGGATGAGAGGTCAGAGATCGCAGCCTGTCATTTGGGCATTCCGCAGAATGATATGGGAATGCGGACAGATGTTTTGTCCGGATGTGAAAAATCGGATGGAATGATACTCATGCTGCGTTCCATGTCCCCACAGATCATAGCAGTGGACGAACTTGGTGGGAAAAAGGATTTTGAAGCGGTCGAACAGGCAGCATATTCGGGAGTGCATATTCTTGGCACAGTGCATGCGGACACGGTGGAAGAATTATGGGAAAAGCCTTATCTGAGACAAGGAATAAAGAAAGGAATTTTTGAGCGGTTTATTCTGATCCGGCGCAGCCGGTCCGGAGAACGGGAGTTTCAGGTCTTTAACGGGAAAAGAGAAAGATTATGCTGAAACTGATAGGTGGTATTTTAGTTGCGGGTTCCGGAGTCGGACTTGCCGTAAGCATGATAGGTGAGATCAGACAGCATCTGCAAAGGCTGTACGAGATCCGGCAGCTTCTGTTAAATATTTCCGGGGAGGAGGCACTTGCATTGCTCCCGATGGAGCATATCCTGGATAAACCGGGGCTGACAAAAGATGCCGCGCTGCAAAAGGTATGCAGGGAGATCGCAGAAAGTCTTGCCGCGAAAAAAGAGGGAAGCGGAAGTGAGATCTGGCGGGAGGCATTTTGGAAAAACCAGAAAGAACTGGGGCTTCACGCGGCGGAACTTGAAATTACCGCAAATGCAGGTACCGCTTTTTTTGGCAGAAATATCAAAGAGAACGAGAAAATGCTTTCTATTTATTTAGAGAGACTTGATTTTGTGATCGGACAGGAGCGGAAAGAGCAGAGAGAAAAGCAGAAAGTGGCGGGGACCGTCAGTGTAATTGGGGGGATGATGTTGGTGATACTTTTGATATAGCATGGGAAAAACAGGTATATCAGGCAGTCAGGAGAGGGGAATTGGATTACGGATGAGTGTTAATTTGATATTTAAAATTGCAGCGGTCGGGATTTTAGTCACGGTCATCAGTCAGGTGTTAAAACACAGCGGAAGAGAGGAACATGCGTTTCTGACAAGTCTTGCAGGACTTTTGATCGTCCTCTTCTGGATCGTTCCATATATTTATGAATTGTTTGAGACCATGCAGTCGCTGTTTGCACTATAAAAATTACCGGGATGAAAACATCACGGGGCGGAGGGATGGTATGCAAACAGGTAAAAACAGGGCAAAAATGAGGCGTGAAATGGACATTTTAAGAATATCGGTTCTTGGTATCGCAGGCGTTCTTCTGGCTGTGTTACTGCAGAAAGAAAAAAGTGAATACAGTATGTTTATCAGTATGGCGGTCTGCATCTGCATTTTTATCTATATTATTGGAAAGGTGGAAACGGTCATTGACTTTGCAAAAAAAATGCAGTCGTTTGCTGCGGTGGATCAGACGTATATCACACTGATCTTAAAAATGGTCGGGATCACCTATGTGGCGGAGTTTGCAATGAATATCTGCAAAGATGCCGGATATGCGGCGGTTGGAAATCAGATCGAACTGTTTGCAAAACTGTCGATTTTAGTCTTAAGTATCCCGGTTTTAACCGTATTTTTAGAGACTGTCGGGAGTTTTTTATGAAGAAAAAGTGGGTTGTGTGCGTGGCATGTATTCTGATATTGTGCATGACAGCAGCAGTACCGGTTTTTGCTGCGGGAAAAAATGCGCAGAATGATAAAACGGATTATCTGGACGAGATGACAGGGGAACTGGACTTCTCGAAACTGGATCATTTTATGGGGCAGGATGCAGGGGATGGTGGGATCACATTCTCAGAGCTTGTGGAAGAATTGCTGCATCAGGAAAATCCGGGAACGGTATATCAGCAGCTTGGCCCCTGGCTGGTCAGCCAATTATGTGAGTCGGTCCGCGAAAACCGTAAAATACTGGTGGAGGTGGTGCTGCTTGCCGTTTGTTTTTCCGTGCTTAAAAATTTTGCCGGTGCGTTTGCGTCATCTTATGTGTCGGATCTTTGCTTTATCCTTGTTTTCTGTGTCCTGGCAGTGCTGATGATGCAGTCATTTCTGACGTTCCGTGGCATTGTGTGCGGTGTGTTGGAAAAAAGCGTGGAATTTTTCCGGATTTTTATACCGACATTTAGTATTGCGATGGTGTTTTCCGCGGGTGCCGGCAGCGCGTCAGGATTTTACCAGACGGCATTTCTGATCATATATCTGATCGAGTGGCTGTTTCTTACCATTCTGGTGCCGATGATCCACATATACATATTGACGGTATTTATCAATTATTTTTTCGAGGAGGAAAAATTTGCAAATATGATGGAACTGATCGGCGGACTGATCCAGTGGATCATCCGGCTTGCCGGGATCATTGTGCTGGGGTTAAACGTCGTGCAGGGGATCGTGGCACCGGCGAAGGACAGGCTGCTTTACGGGACAGCAGGGCGGGCAATGGCAATGATCCCAGGGATCGGCAATGCGGTGAATGGAGTCAGTGAACTTTTGCTTGGCTCCGGGATCATGATCAAAAACTGTGTCGGTGCGGCAGCGCTGATCGTGCTGGTCATTTTAGTGTCGGTGCCGATGGCGCAGGCGGGATGTATCGTATTTTTTTATAAGGTAGCTGCCGCTGTGGTGGAGCCGGTTGCGGATAAGAGGATCGCCGGATGTTTAAAGGGGATGGCGCAGGGCGGGATGCTCTATTTAAAGCTGATGGGATATTGTGTGATGCTGATCTTTTTAACGATTGCACTGACGGTCGCATCTTCCGGTTTTATATATTGACTTTGATACCTTAGCTCATTTACAGAGAGGAAAATGGATGAACACGTTTGTGAAATATATTCAGAATTTTTTTGCACTTTTTCTGCTACTTATGGTGGTAAGGCAGCTGATCCCAAATGGCAGATTAAAAAAATACATTTATTTTTTTACGGAACTGGTGTTTGTGATCGGTATCCTGCAGCCGCTTTTTTCTCTTTTTGGTGATGATGCTGATTTGCTGGATAAAATCCGGTATGAAACTTTTACGGAAAATTTAAGTGAGGCATCCAGGGACGTAAGCCGCATGGAATTTTTGCAGAATGATTATTACCGGAAAGAATATGAGGATGCGGCGGCACTGGATGTTCTGAGTACTGCGGATGGATATTTAGATCCGTTTGGACTTGCGGGAAAGCGCGCTTCGGTGGAGCTGACGGAAAATTATGAAGTGAAAAAAATCGTGCTTACGGTGGGGGAAAAAGAGGAGGATGACACGGAGGGGATGTTTGTGGAACAGGGAAAAGCACAGGGCAGCAAAGTCGTGCTTGACGGGCTGAAACAGAAACTTATGCAGTATTATGGGGCAGAGGAAGAACAGATACAGATTTCCTATGGTGGTGAAAGATGACGGAGAGACTGAAAGAGTTTTTACAGCAGAAAAAGTGGCGTCAGTTAAAAAAGACAGACTGGATCGCAGCTGCCCTTGTGGGGGTGCTCCTTCTTGTGGTGGCGATGCCTTCCGGTGGAACGGGCGTACATATATCGGAAAATAAAAAAGAGGACACCGCGCAGGAGAAAACGGAACAGAAATACGAAAAAAAGGACTATGCGGAGTATTTAGAGCATAAATTAGAACAGGTGTTAGGACAGATGGAAGGAGTGGGGAAAGTTTCTGTCATGGTCACGGTGGCAGATCAGGGGGAAGATATCATAGAAAAGGATAAGACAGAACATACATCCACAGTCACAAATACGGACAGCGGGAGTATGGAGATGACGACGGAAAAGGAAAGTGGGGAAGAGACGGTATATGAGGAGAGCGGCGGCGAAAAAGCTCCGTATGTCAGCAAAGAAATACTTCCGGAGATCGAGGGGGTGCTTGTGGTGGCAGAAGGGGGAGACAGCCCGCGGATCGTTTCTGATATTTCAGATGCCGTAAAGGCATTATTTCAGGTGGAAGCACATAGAATTAAGGTAGTAAAGATGAGTTCGAAGGAGGATGGAACGTGAAAAAGATATTTCAGAAAAACCAGCTGATTATTACAGCACTCGCGTTGATGATTGCGGTGGCGGGATATTTCAGTTACATGAACAATCACATTGATGACGGTACGGCAGCGGAAACAACAGCAAATGCAGGTACAGATGCACTGAAGGAGGAGTATGAGATTTCCGATGAAGATCCACTGGCTGCGGAAGAGATTTTTACAGATGAGGGAACCGGGGAGGAACTTGCACTTGTAGATGGGACGGAGACTGCGGATGCAGGAACCGGCGAAGATACATACGATGCGGCAGATGCAGCTGTGACGGACGGTCAGGATGTTGCAGAAAATGCGGCAGACGGTCAGAATGATGCAGCAGATGTGAGTGCAGATGCAGCGGATGTGGCAGACATGACGTCCCAGGATGCAGAGGAGATTGAAAATCCCGGGGAGGCGGTTCTCACAAGTACCGGCACTGCAAATCTCGACTATGCAGCAAGAATGAAATTAAACCGCGAACAGATCCGTTCAAAAAACAAAGAGGCGTTATTAGAGATCGTAAATAATGCATCGGTTGCAGACAATTTAAAACAGGATGCTGTGAATAAAATGGTGGCAATGACAGATATCGCGGAGCGAGAAGCCGCAGCAGAAATGCTCTTAGAGGCAAAAGGATTTTCAGATGTCGTGGTCAGCATTACCGATGATAACTGTGATGTAGTACTTAATATGGGAGAAGTGACCGATACAAAAAGAGCACAGGTTGAGGATATTGTAAAACGGAAAACCAATATTTCCGCAGATAAGATCGTGATCACTCCGATCGTGGTAACAGACGCCGAGTAGGGCGTCTGTTTTTCCTTCCCCTTTTTGCCAGTTTAATTTTGACAAGGAAAAAGTTCTTTAAGGTGATTTCAATTCTTTTATCAGGTCGAAAAAAAGTTTTTTCTGAGAGGCTGTCAGTGTTACCCAATTATCAAAAAATTCTTTTTGTTCTGAAGTTAATTCCACAAGGTTATTTTCTTCTTGAAAAAATTGCGACAGCGTAATACCAAATGCCTGGCAGATTGTCTCAAGTGTGCTGATGGATGGAACTGTGTTTCGTCTGCGCATATTTGCAATCGTTGAAGTAGAAAGTCCGGATTCCGCGGAAAGGCGATAGTCACTCCAGCCACGTTCTTCGAGTAGATGGTCTATTTTCTTGATTACGTCGATAAAATCACCCCCATATGTGTTTATTTTAATGTTCGACAGAATATGAAAATAGCATTCAGACGTAATATTTATATTGCTCATATGAATACCAAGGAGTATAATGGACATAAGAAAGGAGGAGTCAGGGAAACAAATGGGAAAAATTGAGACATTAAGTGATTATATCGGAAGATGTGATGACAACATGATCGATGATGAAGAAAAGTACAATTTTATTGAGGAGGTGAGAAGTGTTTACGGAGAGGAGATCAAAGGTTTTGAAACAGGATTGTCTGCTTATTGTGTGAGTGCGGTGAATACTTCGGATTACATTGATTTCGATGAGGATATTTGTAAGGTAAAGGCTAAATTGATCAATTACAAAGATAATTTACAGATGGCGCAAAAAGAGCGTGCGGAAGCATTGAAACCGCAGCAGACATCTATTCAGATTATGAACCATATGGAAAACAACCAGATCGTTGATATCGGTATACTTACAGGTAATATGCTTACAGCAGCAGAACAGTTACTGAATGTAGGACTGACGGAAGAAGAATGCCATAAAATAAAGGAAATCCTGTCCGAACTGAAAAAAGAAACAGACAAAAAAGAAACAAAGCAGGCGAAAAAGATTCTTTATGAACTGGTAAAATTTTTGACAGATAAAGGGGCAGATGTGTTGATTGCATTGATACCTTATCTGGGAAGTATGGCAAAGAAAATAATTTCCTGAAACAGTATTTATGTTATGGGAAAATTGAAATGAACGAGGAGAAAAAGGAATGATTAAAAAAAGATTATTGGCAGGATTATTGGCGGTTACCCTGATATGGGGATGTACAGGTAGCGCAGCAACAGTCAATGCTGCAACGGATGATACCGCAGCATATCTGTTACAGGAAAGCACAGATGGTAAAGTGATAGTAAATGCGGATGGAATGGCTGTCTTAGAAGAGAACGCTGGAGATGTAACGGATATTGATGTGGCAGATGATGTGAAGATGGCAAAAGCAGATAAAAATGGTTTTGTGATAGAAAAAGGTGTGTTGAAAAAATATACTGGTTCGGGAGGAGATATTACGATACCGGATGGGGTGAAAAGCATAGAAAAATATGCATTCTGGAACAATTTTAATGTGACAAGTGTCGTAATACCAAAAAGTCTGGTGAGTATGGAGGGAAACGTATTTTCATACTGTATGAAACTGAAAGAGATAAAAGTATCGAAAAATAATCAATATTTTTCCTCAGAAAATGGAATATTGTATGATAAAAAGAAAAAAGTACTGTTGCAGTGCCCGCGAGAAATGGAAGGAGATATTATAATCCCTGAAACAGTGGTGAAGATAGGTGATAAAGCTTTTGATAATTGCTATTATTTGACAAGCATATCGATTCCGGAAAGTGTAACCAGCATAGGAAAGTACGCATTTTATTTTTGCCTTAGATTATTAAATGCGACAATTCCTAAAAATGTAAAAAGTATAGGTGTAGGGGCATTTGCGGGGGAACAAAGAATGTCAGATATACAGGTATCTGAAGATAATAAATATTTTACATCGGAGAATGGAATATTATATGATAAAAAAAAGAAAGTTTTGATACAGTGTCCTAGAGCAAAAAGTGGAGAAATTAAAATACCTGAAAGTGTAACAAACATAGGTGAAGAAGCGTTTGAATATTGTCAGAATATAACGAGTATAATAATACCTGAAAGTGTAACAAACATAGGAAGAGTAGCATTTAAATCTTGTGAAAACCTAACAAGTGTAATAATTCCGCAAGGAGTCACACAAATAGAGGAATCTACTTTTTCAGGGTGCAGTAGTCTGTCTAATGTGACAATTCCAAAAGGAGTGACGAGTATAAGTAACTCTGCATTTTATAGTTGTACAAGTTTAAAAAACATTACAATTCCTGAAACTGTCACAAGCATAGATCAAGGTGCATTTGACACCAGTGTTGATCTGACTATTTTTTGTTACAAAGATTCCGCCGCAGAAAAATATGCAAAAACATATAAATTTAAGTATCAGTATCTTACAGACGAGTCAGATTCTTCGACCGATACAGAAAACGATCAGAAACTTCCGGAAGTGGGAAAAACAGTAACCTCTGGGAAGAACAGTTATAAGGTGACAAAACAGGGAACTGCCGTAGCATTTGTAAAAACGAAAAGCAAATCGAAAACGATAACGATTCCAGCGACAGTTAAGGTTGGAAATACCACTTACAAGGTAACTTCTATAGCTGCAAATGCATTGAAAGGCAATAAGAAACTGACCAAAGTAACCATTGGGAAAAATGTGACAAGCATTGGAAAAGGTGCATTTCAAAATTGTACAGCACTGACAAAGATTACAGTACCGGATAAGGTAACTTCCATTGGAGATTTAGCTTTTTCAGGATGTAAAAAGATGACGACAGTAACGCTTGGAAAGGGCTTAAAGAAAATTGGAAAAGAAACTTTCAAAGGCAATTCTAAATTATCCAGTATTACAATCAAATCAACAGCGTTAAAGAGCGTTGGAAAGGATGCATTGAAAGGTATCCAGTCAAATGCAAAGATCAAAGTTCCTGCAAAGAAACTTTCGGCTTATAAAAAACTTTTGAAAAATAAGGGACAGGGCAAAAAAGTAAAGATAACAAAATAACAGTTTCAATGGGGCAGCTTTTTAAAGCTGTCTCATTTTTAAAATAGGATATGAAATACTATTGCATTTTTCTATATTTTTGAATATACTAAAAACAACAGAGTTGCCCGAGGTTTTTGGACATTGGGGACCAGGCTGAGACATGTGCTCAGCTTTTTTCTTTAGAGAACTGGATTGGAAAGCAGGATTTTCACATACAGGAATGGAGACTTTTACATGAAGAGAGTATTTTTGATCGTACTTGACAGCGTTGGGATCGGGGAAATGCCGGATGCGGCAGCTTACGGCGATGCGGGAAGTAATACCATAAGAGCTGCGGCATCCAGTCCGTATTTTTCGATGCCGAACATGAGGAAACTTGGATTTTTTAATATAGACGGAATGGAGATCGGAGAAAAAGAAAAGAATCCGGTCGGATCTTTTGCGAGAATGACGGAGGTATCGAAAGGAAAAGATACGACGATCGGGCACTGGGAGATTGCGGGCATCATCTCAAACAGTCCGCTGCCGACTTACCCGGATGGATTTCCACAGGAAATTTTAGACGAGTTTACGAAGAGAACCGGAAGAGGAGTGCTCTGCAATAAACCGTATTCCGGGACAGATGTCATCCGCGATTACGGCGAAGAACACATGAAAACGGGAAAACTGATCGTATATACATCTGCAGATTCAGTATTTCAGGTAGCAGCGCACGAGGATGTCATTCCGGTTGAGACACTTTACGAATACTGTAAGATTGCAAGGGAGATACTGACCGGGGAAAATGGTGTGGGACGCGTGATCGCAAGACCGTTTGTCGGCACGCCAGGCAATTTTACAAGAACGGTACGCCGTCATGATTTTTCTCTGCAGCCACCGAAAGTGACGATGTTAGACCAGCTGTGCGGACATGGATATGATGTGCGTTCTGTGGGCAAGATCATTGATATTTTTGCAGAAAAAGGAATCAAAGAATATGTGCGCACGACCGGAAATGAGGATGGGATCAACAAGACGATTGCGTATATGAAACAGGATTTTGAGGGACTTTGTTTTACAAATCTTGTAGATTATGATATGCTCTACGGGCACCGTAATGACGTGGAGGGCTACGCAAAGGCGCTGACTTATTTTGATGAGCGTCTGCCGGAGCTTCTCGCTGCAATGAGAGACGAGGATATCTTAATGATCACGGCAGATCACGGATGTGATCCGAGTACGCCATCAACCGATCATTCCAGAGAATATACACCACTTGTAATGTATGGAAAACCGATCAGAGCGGGTGTTAATTACGGAACCAGAAGCTGCTTTTCGGATATTGCAGCAACCATTCTTGCTTATTTTGACATAAAGCCGGAATGTGCGGGAGAGGCAATCCCGATTTTATAAGGATTTTTGGAGGATAAAATAGTTTTGGCTGATTTAAGAAAAGAGATAGAAAAAAGACGTACATTTGCAATCATTTCCCACCCGGATGCAGGTAAAACGACTCTGACAGAGAAGTTCCTGCTCTACGGAGGAGCAATTAATCTTGCCGGTTCCGTCAAGGGAAAGGCAACTGCACGCCATGCGGTATCTGACTGGATGGAGATCGAGAAGGAGAGAGGTATTTCCGTTACTTCTTCTGTGTTACAGTTTAATTATGACGGCTACTGCATCAATATTCTGGATACACCGGGACATCAGGACTTCTCGGAGGATACCTATCGTACCCTGATGGCTGCAGATTCTGCAGTCATGGTTATCGATGGATCTAAGGGTGTCGAGGCACAGACGAGAAAATTATTTAAGGTCTGCGTGATGCGTCACATCCCGATCTTTACCTTTATCAATAAAATGGACCGCGATGCGAATGATACGTTTGATCTGTTAGACGAGATTGAAAAAGAACTTGGGATCGCAACCTGTCCGGTCAACTGGCCGATCGGTTCCGGAAAGAATTTTAAGGGTGTATATGACCGTAATACAAAAGAGGTCATGACGTTCTCCGACACGTTAAAGGGAACAAAAGAGGGAACCGAAAAGCATATTGCAGCGGATGATCCTGCACTGATCGAGGAGATCGGACAGGACGCATACGATAAGCTGATGGAGGAGATCGAACTTCTCGACGGGGCAAGTGCAGAGTTTGATATGGATCTCGTCACAAAAGGACAACTCTCCCCGGTATTTTTCGGATCTGCCCTGACCAACTTTGGTGTGGAGACATTTTTACAGCATTTCTTAAAAATGACTTATTCCCCACTGCCGCGTAAAGCCGACATCGGAGAAATAGACCCGTTTGATGAGCATTTTTCCGCATTTGTATTTAAAATACAGGCAAATATGAATAAGGCACACCGTGACCGTATTGCGTTTATGCGTATCTGTTCCGGAAAATTTACCGCCGGTATGGAGGTTACGCATGTACAGGGAGGCAATAAAAAGATCAAACTGTCACAGCCACAGCAGATGATGGCACAGGAGCGTCATATCGTAGATGAGGCGTATGCAGGGGATATCATTGGTGTGTTCGATCCGGGCATTTTCTCAATCGGAGATACGCTTACCACAGCAAAACCGTTCCAGTTTGAAGGAATTCCTACCTTTGCACCGGAACATTTTGCAAGAGTGCGTCAGGTAGATACCATGAAACGTAAACAGTTCATGAAAGGTATGCAGCAGATCGCACAGGAAGGTGCGATCCAGATTTTTCAGGAATACAATATGGGTATGGAGGAGGTCATTGTCGGCGTTGTTGGTGTCCTTCAGTTTGATGTTTTAAAATACCGTCTGGAAAATGAATACAATGTAGAGATCCGTATGGACAACCTGCCATATGAGCATATCCGCTGGATCGAGAATGAGGATATTGATATGGACAGGCTTGTCGGAACTTCGGACATGAAGAAGATTCAGGACTTAAAAGGCAGACCGCTACTCCTGTTTGTCAACTCCTGGAGTGTCGGTATGGTGCTTGACCGTAATGAGGGACTGGTTCTTTCTGAGTTTGGGCGTGAGTAAAAGGAAAGGTCTGGCTGACCAAATCTGTAATACGGGTATTGTCAGTATTATGTGAATTTAAACATCAGGAAAAGGAAAACAGAAAATGGCAGTTATCACAATTACAAAAGATAATTTTGAAAATGAAGTACTTGGTGCGAAACTCCCGGTTGTACTTGATTTCTGGGCAGAGTGGTGTGCACCGTGCAAGATGCAGTCTCCGGTGATCGAAGCGCTTGCAGAAGAATTAGATGGCAAAGTCATCTTCGGCAAGGTCAATGTTGATGAGGAAGCTGCGCTGGCATTGAAATATCAGATCATGAGCATTCCGACACTGGTTGTCATGAAATACGGACTGTTCCAGAACCGTGCAGTCGGGCTGCAGACAAGAGAAGAAATCATGGATATGATCGCACAGATCAAAGAAGATTAGCGATTATTTGCATCAGGCATAGCCATGCGAAACCCATTAGTTTATGAATGCTGCCATTATCAGGGCATTCATAAACTGAAAAATGAGTTTTGCTTCCGGACTTATGCCTTATTTTTTTGGTAAGCAGCTTTCTCTGCCTGCATTTCCAGATACAACCGCATTACATTCCATTTCCGGTTTGTCGGGGTTAGAACAGCTTTATAATCAATGGTAACCTGATCTCTGCGGAGCGCAAGCAGAAGTTTATCCATCTTCTTCTCTGGAAAATCACAGAATACGATCAGGCTTTCTGATGGAACTTCCCCGGGAAAAGGGTTTAACAGAGGGGACGAGGTCTTACTTACGATCATTTCTAATGTTTTTAAATAATCAGTGGCAGGAACTAACTCTATCCGGATTTTCAAAGCCCCTGCTATTTGCTTTAATTTCTTTAAATTATCATCATCTAAATGAAATACCAGTAATTTTTCCATACATAACTCCGTTTCAAATTTATAGGACAGGCATATTATAAAATTTTTTGTGCGGGGTGTAAACAACTTTTGATAGTGTGATTTCAATCTATCTTACAAATGCTGGTTTGTTTATGAAATAAATCATCTCCCTAAATGGTGT